>DATMJT010000018.1:0-3110 GCA_035553735.1 Pilimelia sp. | reverse complement strand
TAGCCCGCCTCTTTCACGCTGTTGATCATTTTGCTCCCGCAACCGCCCGGTGATCTTGAGTGCGGTGCTGCGGGGGGTGTGGGCATGCCGCGGGTCCGACTGTCGCGTCGGAGGGCGGGGTTCCGAGTCCGTGTCGTGGCGGTGGGGCCGCGGGCTGTCAGGGGAAGGCGGCGCGTAGTCGGTGGTAGCCGGCGGCGATCTCGGCGGCCCATCGCCAGGCCTTGTCCAGTCGGAGCCGGGTCTGGCGGCTGCTGCGGGTCAGCCGGGCCGCGACGTGCAGGACGCGGTAGCGGAAGGCGGCGATTTCGCAGCGGGCCAGGGTGGGGCTGTCGGCGAAGCAGATCAGTTTGGTCCAGCAGATCAGGTCGGTGGCGGTGAGGACGGCTTCGAGCCAGGCGGCGTTGGTGTCGAACCCGTGGCAGGGCAGGTTCCGCAGTCCGGTGGCCTTGGCTTCGCGGATGCGGTCCTCGACGCGGGCGTGCTGACGGTGGCGTCGTTCCAGGCCGGCGACCTGCCCGGGCACCGCGCCGGGGGCGGTGTCGGTCAGGAACGCGGTGATCCGGCAGCCGTCCAGGGTGCTGAACAGCACCAGCGCCCCGGGGTGCGGCCGTTCCTTGCGCAGGATCAGTCGGCACCCTTCGGGCCAGCCGGACAAGTCGACCAGGTCGGTGACCTCGGTGACCCAGGCGCCGTCGCGCAGGTCGTCGCCGGTGTCGATCGCCGGCGCCCAGCAGGACTCGGGGATCAGGTCGACGATGCGCTGGATCCGGCTGTCGACAGGGAATCCGAAGGAGAACCCAACACCACGGTCGCGGCAGGCCTGGGCGAAGGCGTGCGTGGCGCCGGCGGAGTCCGAGCGTGCCAGCAGCCGCGGCGAACTCGGGTCCCCTGGCCGGGGACGGGCGTGTTCGGGTAGCGCGGCCAACGCCATCTCCAGCACCGTGACGTGGTCGGCGGCGGTGTTGGAACCGGCGTTGCCGGGGCGCAGCAACCCGGCCAGCGCCTCACCGGAGGCCACGTCGGGCCGGTCCAGGAAGCACAGCAGCGGGTGGAAGCCGTAGGTCCGTTTCCAGGTCGCGGCGGCGTTCTCCTTGTCCGAGTGCGCGATCGTGATCGTGGCGTCGAAGTCCAGCTGCAGCTCACCGGTCAGGTCCGGGCCGGCGCCGGCCGCCCACGCCCGCTCACGGGCCTGGGTCCGCGCGGCGCGCACCGCCGGTAGATGTGCCGCGTCGATCCGGTCCAGCACCCGCCAGCAGGTCGGCATCGAGGCGACCGGGCCGAACAGCTCGGGCCGGTCGACCAGCACGGCGATCCCCGAGATGGCGTCCGCGCCATCCGCGACCGCGACCGCCAAGTCGGTGAACACCTGGCCCGGCGCGTGCACCGGCACGCCCGCGTAGGTGTCGATCAGCGCCTCGGTCACCGCCCCCACCAACCCGGTGCCGTCGGCGAGTTCGCGCAGCATCCCGACGCCGGCGTGCGACACGACCCCGGTGCCGTCCGCGCTGACCTTGACCCGCCGCAGCCGCCGGTTACTCTTCACCCACGGAGTGCCTTCCCGTGCTTGGACCATGGACCGTCGCAACGCCCATGATCCCCTACGGGGCAGGCACTTCCGTGCTTCTACACGCCGCCGATCAACGACCTGCGTGAAAGAGCCGGGTTAGCCGCGACTCGCGGCCGGAGGCGAACCGATCGGGTGCATGTTGCGTCTCATGACCATGGGGCTTCTCGCGCTTGTGACGCTTCCCGTCCTCCTGACCGGATGCGTCGCCGCACAGGGCGGTGAGTCAGCGGCGGGGCCCGCCGAGACAGCCGCAGCGGGAACGCTCGCCGGAGCGAACCTTGATGTCGGAGCGAGCGGAACGCACCAGATGCTCACCCACTGCGGGGTGGAGAGCATCAAGATCAACGGTGGTTGGTGGAACGCCGTGACGCCTCTTTACGGCCCGTCCGGTGAGGGTGCGGGTCCGCCCGTCGGATGGAACGAACCGTGGCAGGAAGGAACGCTGACGCTGGAGGCCGAAGACCGGGCCGTCTTCGCCGCAGTGGGCAAGCGGGTCGTATTGCAGCCCTCGGCGACCGATGAGCCCATTCGCATCTGCAGATAGAGGCTCCGTCCGCCCGGGACCGAGGGAGATGCCGTCTTCTGCACCGTCGAAGTGCCGCCGCTGCCGGCTGTTCTCCGAGCTGGACTCGTGCACTCCTGCGCGCGGCACACCGCGGCGTCAGGCTGTCGCCGACACACAGCCGGGATGCGCTTGACACCCTCTAGTAATCGAGTGTCTAGTGCGTCATGTCCTTCCCTCAGACGCTGCTCGGCCTGCTGGAACCGCGGCCGCGACACGGGTACGACCTCAAGCGCGAGTACGACGCCCGCTTCGGAGGGCAACGGCCGGTCAAGCCCGCGCAGGTCTACGCGACGCTCGGCCGGCTGCTGCGCGACGGCGACATCACCGTCGTCGGTATCGAGCGGGTGGACGGGCCGGACCGCACGACGTACGCGCTGACCGCCGACGGCGTCACGCATTTGGAGTCGTGGCTGGCCGAGCCGGAGCAGGCGACGCCGTACCTGCAGTCGACGGTGTTCGCCAAGGTCGTGCTGGCACTGCTGTCGGGCCGGTCCGCGGCCCAGGTGCTGGACACGCAGCGAACCGCGCACCTCGCGGTCATGCGGGAGCTGACCGCACGCAAGAAGCGGAGTGACCTGCCCACGACGCTGGCCTGCGATTTCACGCTCTTCCACCTCGAGGCCGACCTGCGCTGGGTCGAGCACACCGCCGCCCGTCTGGACCGTCTCGCCGAGGAGCTCTCGTGACCGAACCGCTGCTGAGCGCCAACGACCTGCACTTGTCCTTCGGACCGACAGAGGCACTGGCCGGCGCGTCGCTGGACGTCGCGCCCGGCGAGGTCGTCGCGCTGCTCGGCCCATCGGGCTCGGGCAAGTCCACGCTGCTGCACTGCCTGGCCGGCATCCTGCGGCCGGACTCCGGCCAGGTGCGCTATCGCGGCTCCCGATTCGACGACCAGCCGGACGACGTGCGCACCCGCCTGCGCCGCGATGACTTCGGCTTCGTCTTCCAGTTCGGCTCGCTGGTCCCGGAGCTGAC
>DATMJT010000017.1:0-4892 GCA_035553735.1 Pilimelia sp. | reverse complement strand
CGCGCGTACCGCCCGCACGCGTGCCCGCCGCCGCGCAGGGGGGTGCGCGCGGCGGCGGGCACGCGTGCGGGCGGTACGCGCGGGTGGGGCGGGCGACCAGCCGGCCGAAGCGGTGAGCCGGGCCGGCGTGGGCCGCCGGGGCGACGGGGTAAGGAGTGGACGTGCGGGCAATCTGGAAGGGCGCGGTCTCGTTCGGCCTGGTGTCGATCGCCGTCAAGCTGTTCTCCGCCACCGAGGAGAAGGACATCCGGTTCCACCAGGTGCACCGCGCCGACGGCGGCCGGATCCGCTACAAGCGGGTGTGCGCGGTGTGCGGTGAGGAGGTGTCCTACGACGACATCGCCAAGGGGTACGACATCGGCGGCGGCGAAATGGTGATCCTCACCGACGAGGACTTCGCGGACCTGCCGCTGACCACCTCGCACGCCATCGACGTCCTGGAGTTCGTGCCGGCCGAGCAGGTCGACCCGATCCTCTACAACAAGGCGTACTACCTGGAGCCCGAGGGCGCGGCCACGAAGCCGTACCTGCTGCTGCGCGAGGCGCTGTCCGACGCCGAACGCGTCGCGGTGGTGAAGGTGGCGCTGCGGCAGCGCGAGCAGCTGGCCACCCTGCGGGTCCGCGACGGGGTGCTGGTGCTCAACACCATGCTGTGGCCCGATGAGATCCGCAAGCCGGACTTCGGCTTCCTCGACGAGGACCTCTCCGTCCGCCCGGCCGAGCTGGCGATGGCGCAGTCGCTGATCGACTCCATGGCCGGCGACTTCGATCCCGACGCCTACACCGACGACTACCGGGCCGCCCTGCAGGAGGTCATCGACGCCAAGGTGGAGGGCCGGGAGGTCGTCGCGCCGGAGGAGCCCGAGGCGGCGCCCGCCGCGGCGGTGGACCTGATGGCGGCGCTGAAGGCATCGGTGGAGCGCGCCCGGGCCGCGCGGGGCGAGCCGGCCGGCGGGTCCGGCGGCGTGGCCGACCCCACGCCGATCTCGGCGGCGAGGTCGGCCTCCCGCGCGCCGGCGAAGGCCGCCCAGAAGCGGACGGCCGCGACGAAGGCCGATCGGACCGGCGCCGGCCGGCAAGCGGACGGCGGCCGGCAAGCGGACAGCGAAGGCGACGGGCGGCGCCGGGACGAAGCGGGCCGGCGGCGCCGCAACGGAGCGCGCCGGCACCGGCCAAACCGGCGCGAAGGCGACCGGCGGCACGGCGGCGGGCCGCGCCAAGAAGACCGGCGGCACGGCGGCGGGCGGCGGTCGGGGCGGCGACGAGGCCGCGGTCAAGCGTCCGGCGGCGGGGAAGGCCCGCAAGTCCGCCTGACCCGGCGGCGTGCCCCGGCCGCGGGCGGCGGCGGCATCCCCCCGGCTGCGGGCCGCGGCGGCGTCGGGACCGTCCCGGCGGTCGGCGGCGGCCGAATCCGATGGCGGCCCGCCGCGGCGGTGCGGCACGATCGCGTCTCGTGGGTGCCGGTAGGTGGCGACGATGGACGCTGGACCTGACGCCGCTGCGGTCGTCGCGGGACTTCCGGCTGGTCTTCGCGGCGGCCGGGGTGTCCAGCTTCGGATCGTTCATCACCTACGTCACGGTGCCGTTCCAGGTGGCGGTGATGACGGACAGCCCCCTGGCGGTCGGGCTGCTCGGCGTGTGCGAGCTGGTCCCGCTGCTGGTGATGGGGTTCGTGGGCGGCGCCCTGGCCGACTACCTGGACCGGCGGCTGCTGGTCCTCGGCGGCGAGGTCGGCCGGCTGGCGCTGTGCGTGGTGCTGGTCGCCAACGCGGCGGCCGACCGGCCCCAGCTGTGGCTGCTGTACGTCGTGGCCGGGCTCACGGCGACCATGGACGGCATCCAGCGACCGGCGCTGGAGAGCATCATCCCGCGGGTGGTCGCCCCGGAGCAGATCCCGGCCGCCGGAGCGCTGAACTCCCTGCGCCACCAGGTCGCCCAGCTCGGCGGGCCGGCGTTGGCCGGCGTGCTGATCGAGTTTGTGGACCTGCACTGGGTGTACGCCGCGGACCTGGCCACCTTCGCCGCGTCGCTGGGCTGCCTGGCGCTGGTGCGGGCCATGCCGCCGGCGGCCGGCGACCGGCCGTCGGTGCGGGCGGTGCTGACCGGCCTGCGGTACGCCCGCAGCAGACCGGAGCTGATGGGCACCTACCTGGTCGACATGAACGCCATGTTCTTCGGCATGCCGCAGGCGCTGTACCCCTTCCTGGCACAGGAGTTCGGCGGGGCCAGCACACTGGGCCTGCTGTACGCCGCCCCGGCCGTGGGGTCGCTGCTGGCCACCGCCACCTCGGGCTGGACCGGCCGCGTGCACCGGCACGGCCGGATGGTGCTGCTCGCGGCCGGCGCCTGGGGCGTCGGCGTGATCGGCTTCGGGCTGGCGCCGAACCTGTGGCTGGCGCTGCTCTTCCTGGCGTTCGCCGGTGCCGCCGACATGATCTCCGGGCTGTTCCGCATGGTCATGTGGAACCAGACCATTCCGGACCATCTGCGGGGCCGGCTGGCCGGCATCGAAATGATCTCGTACATGACCGGGCCGCTGCTCGGCCATGCCCGCGCCGGCCTGGCCGCCAACTGGCTCGGCCTGACCGGCTCGGTCGTCTCCGGCGGGGTGCTCTGCGTGCTGGGCACCGCGGTGTTGGCGGCCGCGCTGCCGGCGATGCGCCGCTACGACGGCCGCGAGGGCCTGGCGCGCAAGCAGGCCGAGGACGCGGCCCGCGCCGCGGCTGCCCAGCCGCCGCCCTGAGCCGGCGGCTGCCCGGTCGTCGGCCCCGGCCGACCGCCGTTACCCGCGGCGGCCGGCGGCACCGGTGGCCGCCGGCGCACCGGCGGTGGCGATCTCCTCCACCAGCGCGGCCGTGAACGCCGGCAGGTCGTCCGGGTTGCGGCTGGTGACCAGCCCGTTGTCGACGTACACCTGGACGTCCACCCAGCTCGCCCCGGCATTGACCAGGTCGGTGTGCAGGCTCGGCCAGGAGGTCAGGGTGCGGCCCTCCACCGCCCGGGCCTCGATCAGCGTCCACGGCCCGTGGCAGATCGCCGCGATCGGCTTGCCGGACTCCACGAAGGCGCGCACGAACCGCACGGCGTCGGGGTCCACCCGCAGAAAGTCCGGGTTCGCCACTCCGCCGGGCAGCACCAGCGCGTCGTACTCGGCCGGGTCCGCGGCGCCGGCCTGCACGTCCACCGGGTAGGTCCGGGACTTCTCGAGGTGCCGGAACGCCTGGATCTCGCCCGCCTTGATGGACACCAGCTCCGCCCGTGCGCCCTCGGCCTCCACCGCCCTGCGGGGCTCGGTGTACTCGACCTCCTCGACCCCGTCCGTCGCGAGGAAGGCCACCCTCTTGCCCGCCAGTCGTCCACCTGTCGTCGCCATCGCCGCCCCCTGGGGATCGTCGTCTCCCCCACCTGGCTACCCCGCCAGCCGCGGAACACACCTGGCGTGCGGCCGCGTCGGCGGCGCGGGTCCGGCCCCACCGCCGGCGCCGCACCGCGGAGCCGGGCGGCCCGGCACCGACGGAGCCCGCGCAGCGTCAGCGCGCCAGCGCGCCCGAGCGGGCGGTGACCGGCTGGCCCGTGCGGGCCGCCCGGATCCGCGCGATCGCGGCCGCCGGCAGCGCGGCCGACCGGGCGAGGCGGATGCGCGCCACCGCGGCGGCCGGCAGCGCGACCCGGGTAGCGGCGCCGGCCGCGGCCGGGGCCGGCGCCGCGGCCACCGGCGGGCGCAGGCCGGGCAGGCCGAAGTCCAGGGCGTTCAGCTCCGGGGCGTCCAGGTCCGCCCGCTCCGGGCGACTGCCGACGCCGATCCGGTCGACGACCTCCAGCCCGAGGCGCGCGGCCACCGCGCCGGCCACGAGGGCCATGACCTCGAGGGCGAACAGCGCCCCGCCCGCCAGGCCGGCAGCCGTCGCCCGCCGCGCCAACCAGACCACGCCGAACAGGCCCAGCATCACCGCCAGGAGCAGGACGTGGCCGGCGGCCGCCCGCTTGGCGCGGGTCCGCCACGGCAGGGTGGCGAAGTCCACGGCGGCGGCCGCCACGGCCAGGACGCCGAGGACCAGTCCCGCGGCGAGCGTCCAGTACGCTGTCCGGCCCAGCAACGCCGGCCCGCCGACCAGGTCGCCGAAGTCCAGCAGCGCCGTGATGGCGAACGGCGCCAACGGAAACATCGCTATCACCGGATGCACCGGATGTCCCGCCACCGTCAGCTTGCTGCGCACGCCCATCACCCCTTCGCCCCTGCTCCGGCTGCGCCGATCCGGTCGGCCCTGGCTGAGTGCGGTCCTGCCGTCACCGGCGCGACGGCCGGGAAACGGTGGTCGGCACCGGGAACCCCCGCCGTACCGGTCCCGTCCACGACCACCGATGGATTCGGTACCCGCCGCCGGTGGCGGCAAACCCGCCGGGACGTTGACCAACATCACTGACCGGCGTGCCCACGCTGACCGCCGTGCCATCCGGGCCGGGCCCGCCCTCCCCCGACGGGAGGCGGCGACCAGGCTCCAGACGGGGTGGCGCCGACCGGGCCCAGGCGAGGGAGGCGGTGGCCAGGTCGGGGCGGTGGCCGTGCCGCGCCGACGGCGTCCACCACCGGCGGAGGGACCGCACCGAGGGACTGCGCCGACGAGGACCCGCACCAGGCGAGGGACTGCCTGGTGACACCGGGCCGATCAACCACCCGGTGCCACCACGGCGAGCGGGGTAGCGCTATGAGCTGGAGCCGCCTGACGGAATCGAACCGTCGACCTTGTTATTACGAGTAACACGCTCTACCGACTGAGCTAAGGCGGCCGGTGCCGGACCAGTGTACGACACGCCGCCGGGCCCGCTTCCCGGGATCCGCCGGCCTGGGGCGCCGGCCAACCGGCCGACCCGTCGTGACACCGGAGGGCTAC
>DATMJT010000016.1:0-34178 GCA_035553735.1 Pilimelia sp. | reverse complement strand
TCGCCGACCGCGACCCCCGGCTGGGTGCGCGTCGGCGACGGCTGGGGCTCGCCCAGCTACCGGCGCACCTTCCGTCTGGTGGGCGGCACGGTCACGGTGGTGGTGAGCCGCGGTGCGGTGCGGGTGGTGGAGGCCCGTCCGGCGCCCGGCTTCCGGTTCGGCGGCGGGGTGGCCGGCGGTTCGGGGGAGCAGCACGGCGGCCGGCTGGAGTTCGCCTCGCCCCGGCACGTCTCCCGGCTGCTGGTGGGCTGGCGCGAGGGCCCGTACGCCGAGATCACCGAGTCCGCCTGACCGGCCCGTCGCGGCGCGGGCCGCCGTGCCGCCGGTATCCCGGATCGCCGCGCGGCACGGACGGATAGCATTCCAGAGGCCCGTGGCCGCGGTACCCGCCCGGCCGGACCGCGCGCCGTGACTGCCGTGCGCCGTGACCACCGCGTGCCGCGCTCGCCGCGGTGCCGACCTAAGGAGAACCAACCGTGTCGAACGCCCGTACCGCCGCCGTGGCCGACCCCGTCGTCGTCCCGGCCGGGACGACGGCCGCCGACGCGGTGGCCGCGGCGGGCCTGCCGGCCGCCGGGCCGCAGGCGGTCGTCGTGGTCCGCGACGCCGACGGCCGGCTGCGCGACCTGAACTGGGCGCCCGAGGTCGACACCACCGTCACCCCGGTGCCGCTGGACTCCCCGGACGGGCTGGCGGTGCTGCGCCACTCCACCGCGCACGTGTTGGCCCAGGCGGTGCAGGACCTCTTCCCCGAGGCCAAGCTCGGCATCGGCCCGCCGATCGAGAACGGCTTCTACTACGACTTCGACGTCGACCGGCCGTTCCAGCCCGAGGACCTGGACCGTGTCGAGAAGCGCATGCAGGAGATCGTCAAGTCGGGGCAGCGGTTCCGGCGGCGGCGCTTCGAGTCGGTTGCGCAGGCCCGGGCGGAGCTGGCGGCCGAGCCGTACAAGCTGGAGCTGATCGACCTCAAGGGCGACGTGGACGCCGACGAGGTGATGGAGGTCGGCGGCGGCGAGCTGACGATCTACGACAACCTCGACGCGGCCGGGGAGAAGGTCTGCTGGTCGGATCTGTGCCGCGGCCCGCACCTGCCGTCCACCCGGCTGATCGGGGCGTTCCGGCTGATGCGCTCCGCGGCCGCGTACTGGCGCGGCAGCGAGCGCAACCCGCAGCTGCAGCGGGTGTACGGCACCGCCTGGCCGACCCGGGACGCCCTCAAGGCGTACCTGCGGCTGCTGGAGGAGGCGGCCCGGCGCGACCACCGCAAGCTCGGCGCGGACCTGGACCTGTTCTCCTTCCCCGACGAGATCGGCTCGGGCCTGGCGGTGTTCCACCCCAAGGGCGGGATCATCCGCCGGGAGCTGGAGAACTACTCCCGGATCAAGCACGAGCAGGCCGGGTACGAGTTCGTCAACACCCCGCACATCACCAAGGCCAACCTGTTCCAGACCTCCGGCCACCTGGACTGGTACGCCGACGGCATGTACCCGCCCATGGAGATGGAGGGGGCCAACTACTACCTCAAGCCGATGAACTGCCCCTTCCACAACCTGATCTTCCGGGCCCGGGGGCGGTCGTACCGCGAGCTGCCGCTGCGGCTGTTCGAGTTCGGCGCGGTGTACCGGTTCGAGAAGTCCGGCGTGGTGCACGGCCTGACCCGGGTGCGCGGGATGACCCAGGACGACGCGCACATCTACTGCACCGAGCAGCAGATGCCCGGCGAGCTGAAGTCGCTGCTGACCTTCGTGCTGGACCTGCTCAAGGACTACGGCCTCGACGACTTCTACCTGGAGCTGTCCACCCGCAACCCGGAGAAGTCGGTCGGCACCGAGGAGAACTGGGAGCGGGCCACCGAGGCGCTGCGCCAGGCCGCCCAGGCGTCCGGCCTGGACCTGGTGCCGGACCCCGGCGGGGCGGCGTTCTACGGGCCGAAGATCTCCGTGCAGGCCAGGGACGCGATCGGCCGCACCTGGCAGATGTCCACCATCCAGGTCGACTTCAACCTGCCGGAGCGCTTCGGCCTGGAGTACCAGGCCGCCGACGGCAGCCGGCAGCGGCCCGTGATGATCCACCGGGCGCTGTTCGGCTCGATCGAGCGGTTCTTCGGCGTGCTGACCGAGCACTACGCGGGCGCCTTCCCGGCGTGGCTGGCGCCGGTGCAGGTGGTCGGCATCCCGATCCGGGCCGAGCACGCCGAGTACCTGGAGCCGTTCGCCGCGCGGCTGCGCGCCGAGGGCATCCGGGCCGAGGTCGACGCCTCCGACGACCGGATGCAGAAGAAGATCCGCACCGCCCAGCAGCAGAAGGTGCCGTTCATGGTGCTGGCCGGCGACGCGGACGTGCAGGGCGGCACCGTGTCGTTCCGCTACCGGGACGGCTCGCAGCGCAACGCGGTGCCGCTGGACGAGGCGGTCGCGCACGTGGTCGACGTGGTCCGCGCGCGCACCAACGCCGGCCCCAGCGCGGAGCCCGCCGGCGCGGCCACCGCCTGAAGGGCGCCGGCGGGCGGGGCGCGGCGCACCGCCGGACGGCGCGCCGACGGGCAGGGACACCGCCGCAGACCAGAGCACCGACGACGGACAGCAACGGGAGGACGCGTGGGCACCGGCGAGCCGGACGGGCTGGAGCGGCTGTGGACGCCGCACCGGATGGCGTACGTCAGCGGGCAGGCCGCCGGCGCGGAGGGGTACGACCAGCCCTCCGGCTGCCCGTTCTGCCTGGCGCCGGGCCGGGGCCCGGAGGACAGCCTGGTGGTGGCCCGCGGTGAGCTGGTCTACGCGGTGCTGAACCTCTACCCGTACAACCCGGGCCACCTGCTGGTGTGCCCCTACCGGCACCTGGCCGACTACACCGAGCTCAGCGACGCCGAGACCGTCGAGCTGGCCCACTTCACCCGGACCGCGATGCGGGTGGTGCGCCGGGTCAGCGCGGCGCACGGCTTCAACATCGGCATGAACCAGGGCCGGGTGGCCGGGGCCGGCATCGCCGCCCACCTGCACCAGCACGTGGTGCCGCGGTGGGGCGGCGACGCCAACTTCATGCCGGTGATCGGGCGCACGAAGACCCTGCCGCAGCTGCTCGGCGACACCCGGGACCTGCTGGCCGGGGCCTGGCCGCCGGGCTGACCGCAGCGGCGCGCGGACCCGGAGGGGCGCCGGGCGCGCGCGCCGCCGACGGCGACGGCGCTCAGTGGCCGGCGGCGTGCTCCTTGCGGACCTGGTCGGCCAGGTGGGTCGGCATCGGGTCGTGCCGGGCGAAGCGGCGCCGGAAGGTGCCGGCGCCGGAGGTCATCGCGCGCAGCTCGACGGCATACCGGATCAGCTCGGTCGCCGGCACCTCCGCCCGGACCACGGTCCGCTCGCCGCCCGCGGCGTCCGGCTCGGTGCCCAGCACCCGGCCGCGGCGGCCGGACAGGTCGCTCATCACCGCGCCGACGTAGCTGTCCGGCACCCGGACGGTCACCTCGTCGATCGGCTCCAGCAGGAGCACCTGGCCCTTGTCCGCGGCCTCCTTCAGCGCCAGCGCCCCGGCGGTCTGGAACGCGGCGTCCGAGGAGTCGACGCTGTGCGCCTTGCCGTCGAACAGCGTCACGCGCAGGTCCACCACGGGGTAGCCCGCCACGAGGCCGCGCTCCATCTGCGCCCGCACGCCCTTCTCCACCGACGGGATGTAGTTGTGCGGCACCGCGCCGCCGACCACGCGGTCGACGAACTCGAAGCCCGCGCCCCGCGGCAGCGGCTCCACCTCGACGTCGCACACCGCGTACTGGCCGTGGCCGCCGGACTGCTTGACGTGCCGGCCGTGGCCCTTGGACGGGGCGGCGAAGGTCTCCCGCAGCGACACCCGCACCGGCTCCGTCTCCAGCTCCACCCCGCCGGAGCGCAGCCGGTCGAGCACCACGTCGGCGTGCGCCTCGCCCATGCACCACAGCACCAGCTGCCGGGTCTCGGTGTTGCGCTCCAGGCGCAGCGTCGGGTCCCCGGCCACCAGGCGCCCCAGGTTCTTGGCCAGGGTGTCCTCGTCCGCCCGGGTCCTGGCCACGACGGCGACCGGCAGCAGCGGCTCGGGCATCTCCCAGGGGGCCATCAGCAGCGGGTTGTCCTTGGCCGAGATGGTGTCGCCGGTCTCCGCGCTGCCGGACTTGGTGATCGCGCAGATGTCGCCGGCCACCGCCGCGGGGACCTCGCGCAGCTGCGCCCCCAGGGGGGAGTAGACGTGGGCGACCCGCTCGTCGGCGTCGTGGTCGCGGTGGCCGCGCTCCTCCATGCCGTGACCGGAGATGTGCACGGTCTGCTCGGGGCGCAGGGTGCCGGAGAAGACCCGGACCAGGGACACCCGGCCCACGTACGGGTCGATCGTGGTCTTGACCACCTCGGCCACCAGCGCGCCGGCCGGATCGCACGTCAGGGGGGAACGGGGGCTGCCGTCGACACCGGTCACCGGCGGTAGCCCGTGTTCCAGCGGGGTCGGGAACGCGGCGGTCAGCAGCTCCAGCAGCGCGTCCAGGCCCACCCGGGTCTGCGCGCACACCGGTACCACGGGGTAGAAGTGCCCGCGGGCGACGGCCTTCTCCAGGTCCTCGATCACCACCGCCGGCTCGATGTCCTCGCCGGCCAGGTAGCGGTCCATGAGGGTCTCGTCCTCGCTCTCGGCGATGATCCCCTCCATCAGCTCGTTGCGCGGCTCCGTCATCGCCGCCACGTGCTCGGGGTCGGGCTCGCGCACCTGCGGCGGGAAGCCGGCCGAGTAGTCGAACACCCGCTGGCTGATCAGGCCCAGGAGCCCGACCACGGAGTGCCCGTCGTCGCCGTGCAGCGGCAGGTAGAGCGGCAGCACCGAGCCGGGGCCGTCGGCCTCGCCGAACACCCGCTGGCACAGCGCCAGGGTCTCCTCGAAGTCCGCCCGCTGGTGGTCCAGTCGGGAGACGGCCACGGCGCGGGGCATCCCCACGGCCGCGCACTCCTCCCACAGCGCCGCGGTGGCGGCGTCCATGCCGTCGACGGCGGAGACCACGAACAGCGCGGCGTCCGCGGCCCGCAGCCCGGCCCGCAGCTCGCCCACGAAGTCGGCGTAGCCGGGCGTGTCGAGCAGGTTCACCTTGACCCCGTTGTGCAGCAGCGGGGCACAGGCCAGGCTGACCGAACGCTGCTGCCTCACCGCGGCCGGGTCGGTGTCGCACACCGTGGTGCCCTCGGTGACCGCCCCGGCCCGGCCGATCGTGCCCGTCACGGCGAGCAGCGCCTCGACCAGTGTCGTCTTGCCGGCCCCGGAGTGGCCCACCAGCACCACGTTGCGTACCCTGCCGGGCTCGTCCACCACCGGCGCTGCGCCGGTGACTCCCTTCTCGGGGTTCTTCTGCGCCATCGGCGCGACCTCCTTGCTCGACGGGTCGGCGGCACATCCGTTCGCGCGGCTGGTCCGCGGCGCCGGCGGAAACTGTCCACGTAGAGTCTGCCGCAGTGAGCTGGCTCACGGCGCCGCTTCAAATCCCACACCGGGTGACCGGGCGAACACAAGACCATCCGGAAAACGGGCGATCCGTCCGTACCGCCGGCCCCGGGCCGCCGTTATCGTGGGACCGCCATGGCGAAGATCTTCAGCGTGTCCGCCCGAGCCGCGGTCTCCCGGTACGTCGACCCGGTGGCCCGCGCCCTGCTGCGCGCCGGCATCTCCCCGAACGCGGTGACGGTGGCCGGTGCCGCCGGCGTGGTGGCCGGCGCGGTGGGGTTCGGCGCCCGGGGCCACCTGGTCCCCGGTGCGCTCGTGGTCACCCTGTTCGCGTTCACCGACCTGCTGGACGGTGCGATGGCCCGGGCCCGGGGCGGGTCCAGCCGGTTCGGCGCGCTGCTGGATTCCACCATGGACCGCATCGCCGACGGCGCGATCTTCGGCGCGGTGGCGTACTGGCTGGCGGTCACCGGCGACCGGCCCTCGGCCGCGGCGGCGCTGCTGTGCCTGGTACTCGGGCAGGTCGTGTCCTACGTCAAGGCGCGGGCCGAGGGCGCCGGGCTGCGCTGCGACGTGGGTGTGGCGGAGCGGACCGAGCGGCTGGTGCTGGTGGGCGTCGGCGGCCTGGCCACCGGGCTGGGGCTGAGCTGGGCACTGCCCGCGGCGCTGTGGCTGCTCGCGGCCCTGTCCGTGGTCACCGTGGGTCAGCGCCTGGCGCACGTGCGGGCGCAGGACCGGGCCGCATGAGCGAGCGGAGCGAGCGAATCATGGGTGCTGTGCGCGGCGAGTGCATCGCCGAGCGCAGCGGGGCGATCGCATGAGCGAGCGGAGCGAGCGAATCATGGGTGCTGTGCGCGGCGAATGCATCGCCGAGCGCAGTGAGGCGATCACATGAGTGACTGGGCCGCACTCGGCTACCTCGCCGGGTGGCGGGTGGTGCGGGCCCTGCCCCGGCCTGTCGCCGCGGCCGCGTTCCGTGCCGGCGCCGATCTGGTCGCCCGCCGGCGCGGGCCGGGCGTGGCGCGGCTGGCCGGCAACCTGCGCCGGGTCGTCGGCCCGGAGATGCCCGAGGAGGAGTTCGCCCGGCTGGTCCGCGACGGGGTGCGCTCGTACGCCCGGTACTGGCTCGACGTGTTCCGGCTGCCCACCCTGTCCCGGGAGCAGCTGCGCGACGGGTTCGTACTGGCGGGCGGGGAGCTCCTGGAGGCGGACGTGGCCGCCGGCCGCGGCGCGGTGGTGGCGCTGCCGCACGCCGGCAACTGGGACGCCGCCGGTGCCTGGGTGGCCGCGCGCGGGTGGCCGATCACGACCGTGGCCGAGCGGCTGCGGCCGGAGCGGCTGTACCGGCGGTTCGTGGCGTTCCGGGAGGGCCTGGGGATGGAGATCATCCCGCGCACCGGCGGGCAGGCCCCGCTGGAGCTGCTGGCGCACCGGCTGGGCGAGGGCCACGTCGTGCCGCTGCTGGCCGACCGGGACCTGTCCGCCCGCGGGGTCGAGGTGACCTTCTTCGGCGCCCGCACCCGGATGCCGCCGGGTCCGGCGCTGCTGGCGCTGCGCACCGGTGCCCCCCTCTACGTGGCCTCCATGTGGTACGAGGCGGCCGGGGCGCGCGGGGCCCTGCACGGGCCGCTCGAACCGCCCGCCGCCGGCCCGCTCGACCAGCGGGTACGTCTCCTCACCCAGCAGGTGGCCGACCTGTTGGCCGACGGGATCGCCGCCCATCCGCGGGACTGGCACGTGCTCCAGCGGGTGTGGCGCGACGATCCGCCCGGCACGCCCGCGGACGGCGCGTCTGCGGACGGAGCGCCGGGCGGCGGGCGGTCGCCGGGCGCGGGCGCGCGGCCGGGGGTCGGCCGGTCGCCGGCCCGGCCGGGCCGCGCGGCCCCGGCGGGGCCGGGCTGAGGGGGCGCCGTGCGGATCGGGATCGTCTGCCCCTACTCCTTCGACGTGCCCGGCGGGGTGCAGAACCACGTCCGGGACCTGGCCGAGACGCTGATCGGCCTGGGCCACGAGGTCAGCGTCCTGGCGCCGGCGGAGGAGGACGCCGAGCGGCCGGCGTACCTGGTGCCGGCCGGACGCGCCGTGCCGGTGCCCTACAACGGCTCGGTGGCCCGGCTGGCCTTCGGGCCGATCTCCGCCGCCCGGGTGCGCCGCTGGATCACCGCGGGCGACTTTGACGTGCTGCACGTGCACGAGCCGGTGACCCCGAGCCTGTCGCTGCTGGCGGTGCTGTCCGCGCGCGGCCCGGTGGTGGCCACCTTCCACACCGCGATGACCCGTTCCCGGGCCATGGCGGCCGCGCAGGGCGCGCTCCAGCTGGTCCTGGAGCGCATCACCGCCCGCATCGCGGTCAGCGCCCTGGCCCGCAAGGTGCAGGTGGAGCACCTGGGCGGCGGCGCGGTCGAGATCCCCAACGGGGTGGCGGTGGCCCGGTTCGCCGACGCCGCGCCGCTGGACGGCTGGCCCGGACGGTGCGGCCCGGGCAGCGGCGGCACGATCGGTTTCCTGGGACGGTTCACCGAGCCGCGCAAGGGCTTCCCGCTGCTGCGCGACGCGTTCGTGGCGCTCGCGCCGCGCCGGCCGGGGCTGCGCCTGCTGGTCGCCGGTCCCGGGGACCCGGCCGAGGCGCTGGAGCCGGTGCCCGCGGCGCTGCGGGACCGGATCACCTTCCTCGGCCTGGTCCCGGAGGCGGACAAGCGCCGGATGCTGCGCAGTCTGCACCTCTACTGCGCGCCCAACACCGGTGGGGAGTCGTTCGGCATGATCCTCACCGAGGCGATGGCCGCGGGCACTCCGGTGGTCGCCAGCGACCTCGACGCGTTCCGCCGGGTGCTGGCCGGCGGGGCGGCGGGGGCGCTGTTCCCCACCGGCGACCGGGCGGCCCTGACCGGGCTGCTGGCCGCGCTGCTGGACGACCCGGCCCGCCGCCGGTCCCTGGCCGACTGCGGCCGGGAGGTGGTGGCCGGGTACGACTGGCCGGTGATCGCCGGCCGGGTGCTGGAGGTGTACGCCACGGCCATCGAGGCCACCGACGGACGGGTGATCGGGGTCGACGCGGCTGCCGGCTGAGCCGCCCGGCCCCGCAGCGGCCGGCGGCGGGTCCGGGCGCCCTTCCGGCCGACCGCCGACCTGATCAGCACCGGTCGGCGGACCGGCGCGGCAGCCCCGTGGCATTACCATGCCCAGGATGTGGTCCCTGTTAGCCGTGGTGGCGGTCGTGGCGCTGCTCGCCACGTACCTCACCTGGACGGCCGGTCGGGTGGACCGGTTGCACGCCCGCGCGGCGGCCGCCACCCGGGCGCTCGACGCCCACCTGGTGCGCCGGGCCGCCGCCGCGGCGGTACTGGCCGAGGAGCTGGCGTCGGTGGACCTGTACGCCGCCGCACGCGCCGCGTTGGACGCGACGGGCGGTGAGCGGCCGACGGCGGAGAACGACCTGACGCGGCAGCTGCGCGCCCTGCCGCACGACCCCGCGGACGCCGCCCTGGCGGACGTGGTCGCGGCCAGCCGCCGCGTCGCGGTGGCGCGCCAGGTGCACACGGACCTGGTGCGCGACGCGCTGGCGGCGCGGCACCGCCCGCTGGTCCGCCTGCTGCGGATGTCCCGACGCCACCCCCGACCCGCGTACTTCGACATCGACGACCCCACCATCGAGCCCGCCGGAGCCGCCGGGCCGGTCCTCGCCGGCGCGGTCGCGGTGCCCATCCCCGCGCAGCCGGCGCCGCCGGGGGTGAGCGCCGCCACAGGGCAGGCCACCGGCGCCTGATTGGCCGTGGGAGGGCACGCCGACGCGGCATACGATGACCGCGATGATCGCCCGACCGCGGCGGTCCCGGCCGCCGCCGGCGGCTACGGCCCGCCCCGGCGGGCCAGCGACTCACCAGCTCGCCGGAAGGGGTCAGGTCCCGTGTCTGACAGCATCGCCTCGACGTCCACCACCGCGCAGACCCCGACCGGTCGGCCCGCCGCCGAGGCGGCCGGTGGCCCGGCGGAGCCGGTGGTCGGCTCCGCGCGGGTCAAGCGGGGCATGGCGGAGATGCTCAAGGGCGGTGTGATCATGGATGTGGTCACGCCGGAGCAGGCCAAGATCGCTGAGGACGCCGGCGCCGTCGCCGTGATGGCCCTGGAGCGGGTGCCGGCCGACATCCGCGCCCAGGGCGGCGTGTCGCGGATGTCGGACCCCGACATGATCGACGGGATCATCAACGCGGTCTCGATCCCGGTGATGGCCAAGGCGCGGATCGGCCACTTCGTGGAGGCCCAGATCCTCCAGGCCCTCGGCGTGGACTACGTCGACGAGTCCGAGGTGCTCACCCCGGCCGACTACGCCAACCACATCGACAAGTGGGCGTTCACCGTGCCGTTCGTGTGCGGGGCGACCAACCTCGGCGAGGCGCTGCGCCGGATCACCGAGGGCGCGGCGATGATCCGGTCCAAGGGCGAGGCCGGCACCGGGGACGTGTCCAACGCGACCACCCACATGCGCCGGATCAGGGCCGAGATCCGCCGGCTGGCGAGCCTGCCCGCCGACGAGCTGTACGTCGCGGCCAAGGAGCTCCAGGCGCCGTACGAGCTCGTGGCGGAGGTGGCCCGCACCGGCAAGCTGCCGGTGGTGCTGTTCACCGCGGGCGGCATCGCCACCCCCGCGGACGCGGCGATGATGATGCAGCTGGGCGCCGAGGGCGTGTTCGTCGGCTCGGGCATCTTCAAGTCCGGCAACCCGGCCCAGCGGGCCGCGGCCATCGTCAAGGCGACCACGTTCCACGACGACCCCGACGTGCTGGCCAAGGTCTCCCGCGGGCTGGGCGAGGCGATGGTCGGCATCAACGTCGACGACATCCCGGTGCCGCACCGGCTGGCCGAGCGGGGCTGGTGAGCGTGCGCGGGCGCACCCGGCCGCGGGGGCGGTCCCGGTGAGCCGGCCGGTCGTCGGGGTGCTCGCGGTGCAGGGCGACGTCCGCGAGCACGCGGCCGCGCTGGCCGCCTGCGGCGCCGACGCCCGCCCCGTGCGCCGGCCCGACGAGGTGTACGCCGTCGACGCCCTGGTGCTCCCCGGTGGGGAGTCGACCACCATGAGCAAGCTGGTGGACGAGTTCGGGCTGCGCGAGCCGGTCCGCAAGCGGATCGCCGCGGGCCTGCCCGTGTACGGCTCCTGCGCCGGCATGATCATGCTGGCCACCGAGGTGCTGGACGGGCGGCCCGACCAGCGCGGCTTCGACGGGATCACGATGACCGTCCGGCGCAACGCCTTCGGCCGCCAGGTCGATTCCTTCGAGGCGCCGGTGCTCCTGGAGGATATGGGGGACGAACCGGTCCAGGCCGTTTTCATCCGGGCGCCGTGGGTCGAGTCGGTCGGTTCCGGGGTCCGGGTGCTGGGCCGCGTGAGCGCGGGACCGGCCGCCGGTAGGATTGTCGCGGTTCGGCAGGGGAACCTGCTCGCCACCGCCTTCCACCCGGAGCTGACCGGCGACCTGCGCGTGCATCGGTTCTTCGTGGAGCTGGCGCGGGCGGCAGCTGAGACGACGGAGGGCTGATGTCCGGCCACTCAAAGTGGGCGACGACCAAGCACAAGAAGGCGGTCATCGACGCCAAGCGCGGCAAGCTCTTCGCCCGCCTGATCAAGAACATCGAGGTCGCCGCCCGCACCGGCGGCGGCGACCCGGCCGGCAACCCGACGCTGTTCGACGCCATCCAGAAGGCCAAGAAGAGCTCGGTGCCCAACGACAACATCGACCGGGCGGTCAAGCGCGGCTCGGGCCTGGAGGCCGGCGGCGCCGACTGGCAGACCATCATGTACGAGGGGTACGGCCCCAACGGCGTGGCCCTGCTGATCGAGTGCCTGACCGACAACCGCAACCGCGCCGCCACGGAGGTGCGCACCGCGCTGACCCGCAACGGCGGCTCGCTGGCCGACGCCGGCTCGGTGTCCTACCTGTTCAGTCGCAAGGGCGTGGTCGTCGTGCCCAAGGCCGGGCTGTCCGAGGACGACGTGCTCGGCGCGGTGCTGGACGCCGGCGCCGAGGAGTGCAACGACCTGGGCGAGGCGTACGAGGTGGTCAGCGACCCCTCCGACCTGGTGGCCGTGCGCACCGCGCTGCGCGACGCGGGCATCGAGTACGAGTCGGCCGAGTCGTCGTTCGTCCCGTCGGTCACGGTGCCGCTGGACGCGGAGGCGGCCCGCAAGGTCTTCAAGCTGATCGACGTGCTCGACGACTGCGACGACGTGCAGAACGTCTTCGCCAACTTCGACGTCTCCGACGAGGTCATGGCCTTGATCGACGCCTGACGGGGCAGCCCCGGAGCTCCGGGAGTCCTACGTCGTAGCAGCGGTGCCGGAGGGGATCTGGGCAACTGGGTCGCGGCGCTCGGCCGGGGCGAACACCACCAGCACGGTGAGCGGCTGCGTCACGTCGACGAAGCGGTGCTCCTCGCCCGCCGGCACGTAGATTACGGAACCCGGACCCACGGCCGCCTCGGCGTCCGGTGTGACGATGCGCGCGCGCCCCGCGGTGACCACGTAGATCTCGTCCTCGGTGTGTGGGCGCTGCGGATCCGCCGCGCCGGCCGGCAGGTGGTATGTCCCCACCGACAGGTCCGGCACCCGCAGGTGCTCGACCCAGCGGACGCCGTCCCCGGCCTCGTGGCCTCCGGCGTGGTGAGCCCCGGCATCGTGGCCGGCGGGCGGGGCACCGGCCCCGGTGAGCACGCGCATCCGCCGACCGTAGCGTGTCGGCGGTGCCCGCGGCCGCGCCGGCGATAGGGTGTCGAACACACGTACGGCGGACCGGGGAGGGCAGAGACGTGCGCGTGCTCGGCGTGGACCCGGGGCTCACCCGGTGCGGCGTCGGCGTCGTCGAGGGCCTGCCCGGCCGCCCGTGCACGCTGGTGGCCTACTACGTGGTCCACTCCGACCCCGACGACGAGCTGGCGGTGCGGCTGCTGCACCTGGACCGGTCGCTGGCCGAGCTGATCGACCGGCACCGGCCGCAGAGCGTGGCGGTGGAGCGGGTGTTCAGCCAGCACAACGTGCGTACGGTGATGGGCACGGCCCAGGCCGGTGCGGTGGCGGTGCTGGCCGCGGCCCGCGCCGGGCTGGAGGTGCAGCTCTACACCCCCAGCGAGGTCAAGGCCGCGGTGACCGGCTCGGGCCAGGCCGGCAAGGCGCAGGTCACCGGCATGGTCACCCGGCTGCTGCGGCTGGACGCGCCGCCGCGGCCCGCCGACGCCGCCGACGCCCTGGCGCTGGCCATCTGCCACGTATGGCGGGGCGGCACCCGGGCCCGGATGGCCGCCGCCGCCCGTACCCTGCGGAGGAGCTGATGATTGCGAGCGTACGCGGCCGGGTGGCCGCGCTGGCCCCCGACCACGCGGTGATCGAGGTCGGGGGAGTCGGGCTGGCGGTGCAGTGCGCGCCCGGCACCCTCGCCACCCTGCGCCCGGGCGCCGAGGCGCGGCTGGCCACCAGCCTGGTGGTGCGGGAGGATTCGCTCACCCTGTACGGCTTCGCCGACGACGACGCCAAGGCGCTGTTCGAGCTGCTGCAGACCGCCAGCGGGGTGGGCCCCCGGCTGGCGCAGGCGGCGCTCGCGGTGCATTCGCCGGAGGCGCTGCGCGCGGCGCTGGCCACCGGCGACACCGCCGCGCTGACCCGGGTGCCGGGGATCGGCAAGAAGGGCGCCGAGCGGCTGGTGCTGGAGCTGCGGGACCGGGTCGGCCCCGCGCCCGCCGGCGACGGCGGCCCGGGGCTGGTCCCCGGGGCCTGGCAGGAGCAGGTGCGTCAGGGCCTGGTGGCGCTGGGCTGGACGGCGGCCCAGGCGGACACCGCGGTGGCCGCCGTGGCCGAGACGGTGGACGGCGCGCCGCCGCCGGTGCCGGTGCTGCTCAAGCACGCCATCCGGCTGCTCGGGCGGGCCCGGTGAGCCCGCGGCGCGCCCCCCGCCGCCGGTGGGGGCCGGCCCGCGCCGGGGCGCCGGCGTGACCGGGGGCCTGGTGTCGGCCCACGCCGACGACGCCGAGCGCGACGCCGAGGCCAGCGTCCGGCCGCGGCGGCTGGCGGAGTTCGTCGGGCAGCCGCGGGTACGCGAGCAGCTGGAGCTGCTGCTGCACGGCGCGCTGCGCCGCGGCGCCCCGCCGGACCACATCCTGCTCTCCGGGTCGCCGGGGCTGGGCAAGACCACCCTGTCGATGATCGTCGCGGCCGAGCTGGGCGCCGGCCTGCGGATCACCAGCGGCCCGGCGATCGAGCGCTCCGGTGACCTGGCCGCCGTGCTGACCAGCCTGGGCACCGGGGACGTGCTGTTCATCGACGAGATCCACCGGATGGCCAAGCCGGCGGAGGAGCTGCTCTACAGCGCGATGGAGGACTTCCGGGTCGACGTGGTGGTCGGCAAGGGCCCCGGCGCCACCGCCATCCCGCTGGACGTGGAGCCGTTCACCCTGGTCGGGGCCACCACCCGGGCCGGGCTGCTCACCGGCCCGATGCGGGACCGGTTCGGCTTCGTGGCCCACCTGGAGTTCTACGAGCCCGCCGAGCTGGAGCGGGTGCTGGCCCGGTCCGCCCGGATCCTGGGCGTGGAGATCACCCCTGACGGCGCCGTGGAGATCGCCGGGCGGTCGCGCGGCACGCCGCGGATCGCCAACCGGCTGCTGCGCCGGGTCCGCGACTTCGCCGAGATCCGCGGCGAGGGGGTGGTCGACCGGGCCGCGGCGCGGGCCGCCCTGCGGGTCTACGACGTGGACGAGCTGGGCCTGGACCGGCTGGACCGCGCCGTCCTGGGGGCGCTGGTGGAGTCGTTCGGTGGCGGGCCGGTGGGCCTGTCGACGCTGGCGGTGGCGGTCGGCGAGCAGCCCGACACCGTCGAGGAGGTGTGCGAGCCGTTCCTGGTGCGGGCCGGGTTGCTGGCCCGCACGCCGCGCGGTCGGGTGGCCACCGCCGCGGGCTGGCGGCACCTGGGGCGCACCCCGCCGCCGACGCTGTTCGGTGCGCCGCCCCCGTCGGCGGACCGGCAGCCCGACCTGTTCGGCGACGCCCCGCAGCCGCCGTCGGCCTGAGCCGGTCGGCGGTGCGACGCCCGGCGCGGTCGGCGGGGCGTTCGCGGCGGGTCCGGCAGACGCGGCGGGCGCGGCGGCGGGCGTCGCCGGAGCCGGCAAGCGCTGGCGTCCGGCTCGGCGAGCCCCCGCGGGTCGGGCGCCCCGAGGTCGTGATCTGACCGTGATCTGTGCCGCGTTCGGCGTTCTCAGCCACAGCGACTAGACTCGCCGCGGTCCGTACCGGATGTGAGATATGCCAACGTGTCGCCGCGGGCGTACGCGCTGGCCAATGGGAAGGTCGACATCGTGCCCTACGCAGCACCGGCCGAGGGTGGGGGCGGCAGCCTCGTCCCCCTCGTCGTCATCGTCGGGTTGTTCGTGATCATGTACTTTATGATGATCCGTCCCCAGCAGAAGCGCCGTCGCGAGGCGGAGCAGATGCAGGCCAACCTGACGGCCGGGGACGAGGTGGTCACCATCGGCGGCATGTACGGCGAGGTGACCGCCGTGGATGACGACTCGGTGCGGCTCGAGGTCGCCCCCGGCGTGCAGGTCCGGTACGCCCGCCCGGCTATCGCCCGGGTGCTGCCCGCCCGGTCGCCGCAGAGCGACCCCGCCGAGTCGGCCGACCCGACAGACTGAAGCGCGCGGCCGCCGGCGGCCGCCGGGGCAACACCGCGGATCGACGATACTGAATAATCGTGCCGGCGCCACCTGGCGGCGTCCGGCGCGACCCACCAGGCACCCGGCGACGGGCGCCACCCTCGCCGCGCGAGACCTCGCGCGGCCCGTCCGAACCGGGAGATTCGACAGCCGTGGCACCACCTCAGGGACAGATGCGCCCCGGGCGGCAGCTCGCCGTGCTCGGCCTCCTCTTCGTCATCCTCTACTCGATGGTGCTGTTCCTGGGCACCAAGGGGCAGAGCATGGCCGACCGGTTCCAGCCCAAGCTCGGGCTGGATCTCGTCGGCGGCACCCGGGTGGCGTTGAAGGCCGCGACCCTCGACGGGGGCGCGCCCTCGGAGGCGTCGCTGGCCGAGGCCCGCCGGATCATCGAGGGCCGGGTCAACGGCCTCGGCGTGACCGAGGCCGAGGTGGTAACCGAGGGCAACGACACCATCGTCATCTCGCTGGCCGGCGAGGCCAACGACCAGCTCAAGGACCTGGCGGACACCGCCGAGCTGCGGTTCCGCAAGGTGCTGAAGGTGACCCAGGATGTCGCCGCGTCGGTGGATGCCAGCCCGTCGCCGAGCCCGTCGGGCACCGCCTCGCCGACGGCCAGCGCGACCCCGAGCGCCGCCGCGTCGCCGACGGCCAGCCCCGCCGCCGCCACGCCCACGCCGTCGGGCACCGCGTCGCCCACGCCCAGCGGCTCGACCACCCCCGACGCGACCGGCGCCGCGCTGCTGGAGCAGGTGAAGCGCAAGGTCGGCGCCCAGCAGTGGGCGGCCGCCGCGGCGCTGACCGGCCCGGACCCGGCCAAGGCGGGGCAGCTGTCGGCGTTCGGCCGGCTCAGCCCGGCCGAGGTGGCGGTGCTGCCGGCCCAGATGCAGTTCAACGTCCCGACGATCGGCTGCGAGCAGCTCGACGACCGCCCGGTCGGCTCCATCCGCGACCCCGACCAGCGCGTGGTCGCCTGTGAGAGCGGTGCAAAGTACCTGCTGGACAAGGCCAAGGTGCTGGGCACCGACGTGTCCAGCGCCAGCGCGCAGGTGGACTCGGAGCGCGGCGGCTACCTGGTGGATCTGGACTTCACCAGCGACGGCCAGAAGAAGTGGACCGCGCTGACCCGCGAGGCGTACCGCAACTCCGCGCCCAAGGACGAGGACAAGTGCGCCCAGGACGCCCTCGGCGACGAGGGCAACTGCCGGGTGTCGGTGGTGCTCGACAACGAGATCGTGTCCTCCCCGGAGATCCTGGCGGTGCTCACCGGCAACTCCCAGATCACCGGCAGCTTCACCAACTCGCAGGCCACCACGCTGGCCAACCAGCTCAAGTACGGCGCCCTGCCGCTGTCCTTCACGCCCAGTACCGCGCAGACCGTCTCGGCCACGCTGGGCACCGAGCACCTCAAGGCGGGCCTGCTGGCGGCGGGCATCGGCATGCTGCTGGTGATCATCTACGGCTTCTTCTACTACCGCCTGCTCGGCACGGTGATCTTCCTGAGCCTGATCCTCTCCGCCTTGCTGATCTTCGGCGCGCTCATCGTGCTGGGCCGGCAGATCGGCTTCACGTTGACGCTGGCGGGCATCGCGGGCTTCATCGTCTCGCTGGGCGTGGCCGCGGACTCGTTCGTGATCTATTTCGAACGACTCAAAGACGAGATCCGAGACGGCCGCAGTCCACGCAGCGCGATCCCGCGGGCCTGGGCCCGGGCCCGCCGGACGATCATCTCGGCCAACGCCATTTCGATCATGGCCGCGGTGGTGCTCTACCTGGTGTCCACCGGCACGGTGCGGGGCTTCGCCTTCGCGCTGGGCCTGGCCACCATCCTCGACCTGGTGGTCGTGTTCCTCTTCCGACACCCGATCATGGCGATGTTCGCCCGGACCAAGGCGTTCCTCTCGCCCCGGGTCAGCGGCCTGGGCCGGGTCCTGGAGCAGGACCGCGACGACGCGGCCGCGCCGGCCAACCGCGGCCCGCGCGTGAAGGAGGCCTGAGATGAGCAGTCTCGCTACCCGGCTCTACCGGGGCGAAGCCGGCGTCAACGTGGTCGGCAAGCGGCCGCTGTGGTTCGGCGTGGCCGGCGTGGCCGCCCTGATCGCGCTGTTGAGCGTGGTCTTCATCGGCTTCCACCTGGGCGTCGAGTTCAAGGGCGGTAACCAGTTCGAGGTGTCGCAGCGGGTGGGCACCCTCGAGCAGGTCGAGCAGGTCGTCCGGGACGCCGGCGCCGAGGTGACCACGGCGCAGCGGATCGGCGGCGGCGACCCGCAGTACTCGATCCGCACCACGGACATGTCCCCGGAGCAGGCAGCGGAGGTCAAGGCGGCGCTGGCCCGGGCATTCAACCTCGATCTCGGGGAGATCAGCGACAACCGGGTCGGCCGGGCGTGGGGTGAGCAGGTCACCGAGCGGGCGCTGCTGGCCCTGGTGATCTTCATCGCCGTGGTGACGGTGTACCTGGCGCTGCGCTTCGAGTGGCGGATGGCGCTGGCCGCCATCGCCTCGCTGCTGCTCAACCTGGTGATCACCGCGGGCGTCTACGCGCTGGTCGGGTTCGAGGTCACCCCGTCCACCGTGATCGGCTTCCTGACCATCCTGGGCTTCGCGCTCTACGACGTGGTGGTGGTGTTCGACAAGATCCAGGAGAACACCCGAGGAATCACCGGCAGCAGCACCCAGACCTACGCCGAGGCGTCCAACCTGGCGGTCAACCAGGTGCTGATGCGCTCCATCAACACCAGCCTCGTGGCCCTGCTGCCGGTCGGCGGCCTGCTGTTCATCGGCGCCGGCCTGCTCGGCGCGGGCACGCTGAAGGACCTCGGCCTGGTGCTCTTCGTCGGTATGGCGATCGCGGTCTACTCATCGCTGTTCTTCGCCACACCGGCGCTGGTGTCGCTCAAGGAGATGGAGCCGCGGATCAAGACCCACACCCAGCGGGTGCTGGCCCGCCGGGCCGGCGGTCGGGAGGCCGCCCCGGCCGGCAGCCGCGCCGGCCGTCCGGCCCGGACCGCGGCCAAGGCGGCCACCGCGCCCGTGCCGTCCGTCGAGGCCGCCGAGCCGGAGCCCGCGCCCGCGGCCGCCGCGGCCGCCGAGCCCGGCCCGTCGGCGCCGCGGGTCGGCGCCCGTCCGGCCGGCAAGCGTCCCGGCGGACGCCCCGGCGGTCGGCCCGGCGGCGCCAAGCGGCGCTGACGTGCCGCCGGTTCCGCCGTCGCCGTCCCCGCGCGGGGACGGCGGGCCCGACACCGCCCGGCTCGTGGCGAGCCGGGCGGTGGACGTGCCGGACTTCCCCAGCCCGGGCATCCTGTTCAAGGACCTGACGCCGCTGTTCGCCGACGGCCCGGCGTTCCGGCAGGTCACCGACCACCTGGCCGGGCGCTTCGCGGGGGACTTCGACGTGGTGGCCGGCGTCGAGGCCCGGGGGTTCGTGGTGGCCGCGGCGGTAGGCTACGCGGCCGGCACCGGGACGGTCCTGGTCCGCAAGGCGGGGAAGCTGCCGAGGTCGGCGCACGCGGCCTCCTACGCGCTGGAGTACGGCGAGGCCACCCTGGAGGTGCACGCCGACGCGTTCCACCCCGGGCAGCGGGTGCTGGTGCTCGACGACGTGCTGGCCACCGGCGGCACCGCCGCGGCGGCGGTCAGCCTGGTGGAGCGCTCGGGCGCCGTGGTGGCCGGGCTGGCGGTGCTGCTTGAGCTCGGCTTCCTCCCGGGGCGGGAACGGCTGGCCGGGCGTACGGTGCACGCCCTGTTGACGGTCTGATTGGTGGCACGGCCGGGTACGATGGCTTTCCTGACCAGGTGACGGCGCGGGGTGGCGCCTGGTGGGTGAGGATTCGACCGGTTGGCGGGGGCTCGGCCGGTTGGCGAGGGTTCGATCGGTTGGCGACGGTTCGACCGGTCCGGTCGGCAGGTCCCGGCGAGGTGGTGAGGAGCGGCAGGTGTCCAGCGACGTCGCACCTCCGGCGGGCGGCCCGCCCCCGACGTCCGACGCCGACGGCGCGCGCAACGGCGCGGCTTCCGCCGCCGGAGCGCCGCCCCGGCCCGGTCCCGCCGCGCCTCCCGGGGCGGGCGAGGGCCCGTCCTCCGCGCGCTCGACATCCGGGGCTGCGCCCCGGGGCGCCGCGTCGACCGGCCCCGGCCCGTCGGGCGACGCATCGGCGGTCGGCACCGCGGCGGCCGAGGGCACTCGCGGCGGCGGGGCCGCCGAGCGCGACGGGCCCGGGGGCGTGGTGCTGCCCTTCCCCGACCCGACCAGCCGTGCCACCGATACCGGCCCGCCCGCCGCCGAGTCCGGCGACGCCGGCGACCCGCGTCCCGCGGAGCCAGTCGGCCGCACCGGCGCTCCCGACGGCGGCGTGACCGGGGTGTCCGCCTTCGGACTCTCCGGCGCGCCCACCGGGCGCCGGGTCCGGGCCCGGCTTGCCCGGTTCAACGCCCCGTGGCAGACGCCGCAGGTGAGCGAGGTACTGGAGCCGCTGATCGCGGTGCACCGCAACACCCACCCGAAGGCGGACGTGCGGCTGCTCCAACGCGCCTTCGACCTGGCGGCGCGCTGGCACTCCGGCCAGTTCCGCAAGTCGGGCGACCCGTACATCACCCACCCGTTGGCCGTGGCCACCATCCTGGCCAACCTGGGCATGGACACCACCACCCTGGTCGCGGCGCTGCTGCACGACACGATCGAGGACACCGACTACACCCTCGACGCGATGCGGACCGACTTCGGCGGCGAGGTGACGCTGCTCGTCGACGGGGTCACCAAGCTGGACCGGGTGAAGCTGGGCGACGCGGCCAAGGCGGAGACCATCCGCAAGATGGTCGTGGCCATGGCCAAGGATCCGCGGGTGCTGGTGATCAAGCTGGCCGACCGGCTGCACAACATGCGCACGCTGACCTTCCTGCCCCGGCCCAAGCAGGAGCAGAAGGCCAAGGAGACGCTGGAGATCCTGGCTCCGCTGGCCCACCGGCTGGGCATGAACACGATCAAGTGGGAGCTGGAGGACCTGGCCTTCGGCACGCTGTTCCCCAAGCGCTTCGAGGAGATCAACCGGCTGATCGGGGAGCACCAGCCACAGCGCGAGGCGCTGCTGCGCAAGGTCACCCAGAAGGTCGGCCTGGACCTGAAGTCCGCGAAGATCAAGGCCGAGGTCACCGGGCGCCCCAAGCACCTCTACTCGATCTACCAGAAGATGATCGTGCGCGGCCGCGAGTTCAACGACATCTACGACCTGGTGGGCGTGCGGATCCTGGTGGAGACCGTGCGGGACTGCTACGCGGCGCTCGGGGTGATCCACGCGAACTGGCAGCCGGTGCCGGGCCGGTTCAAGGACTACATCGCGATGCCGAAGTTCAACATGTACCAGTCGCTGCACACCACGGTGATCGGCCCGACCGGCAAGCCGGTGGAGATGCAGATCCGCACCTACGCCATGCACCGCACGGCGGAGTACGGCATCGCCGCGCACTGGCGCTACAAGGAGACCAAGAACGCCACGATCGTCGGCCCGCCGGCCCACATCGACGAGATGACCTGGCTGCGCCAGCTGTTGGACTGGCAGCGCGAGGCCAGCGACCCCAGCGAGTTCCTGGACGCGCTGCGCTTCGACCTGTCGAGCCAGGAGGTGTACGTCTTCACCCCCAAGGGCGACGTCATCCCGCTGCCGACCGGCTCGACGCCGGTGGACTTCGCGTACGCGGTGCACACCGAGGTCGGGCACAAGTGCATCGGCGCCCGGGTGAACGGCAAGCTCGTGCCGCTGGAGTCGGCGCTGTCCAACGGCGACGTGATCGAGATCTTCACGTCCAAGTCCGAGACCGCCGGGCCGACCCAGGACTGGCTCGGCTTCGTCAAGAGCCCGCGGGCCCGCACCAAGATCCGGCAGTACTTCAACAAGGAGCGCCGCGAAGAGGCCATCGAGATCGGCAAGGACGCGCTGACCAAGGCCATGCGCAAGCAGGGCCTGCCGCTGCAGCGCCTGCTCACCACCGACGCCCTGATGGCGATCGCCCGAGACCTGCACCTGCCCGACGTGGCGTCGCTGTACGCGGCGGTGGGGGAGAGCCAGGTCTCGGCGCAGTCGGTGATCCAGCGCCTGGTCGCCGGGTACGGCGGCGAGGAGGGCGCGGTCGAGGACATCGCCGAGACTGCGATGCCGACCCGGCCGCCGCGGCACCGCGGTGCCGGTGCGGACCCGGGCGTGGTGGTCCGCGGGGCCAGCGACGTGTGGGTGAAGCTGGCCCGCTGCTGCACGCCGGTGCCGGGCGACTCCGTGTTCGGCTTCGTGACCCGCTCCGGCGGGGTGAGCGTGCACCGGGACGGCTGCGCCAACGCGGAGGATCTCAAGGCGCAGGCGGAGCGCATCGTCGAGGTGAGCTGGAAGCCCACGTCGGCGTCGACGTTCCTGGTGGCCGTCCAGGTGGAGGCGCTGGATCGGCACAAGCTGCTGGCCGACATCACCAAGGTGCTCTCCGAGGAGCGGGTCAACATCCTCTCGGCGACGGTGACCACGACCCGGGACCGGGTGGCGGTGAGCCGGTTCAGCTTCGAGATGGCGGATCCGAAGCACCTGGGGCACCTGCTGGCGGCGGTGCGCAAGGTCGACGGGGTGTTCGACGCTTATCGGGTGACCTCGGGCGCCTGAAGCTGTCCGGCCGCTCCGGCGCCGTCCGGGCCCGTGGGGGCGGCGGGGCTCCGGTGCCCGCTCAGGGCGGTCAGGCTTGATCCCTTCGCCGGTCACCGGAGCCCCGCCGCCGTGCGCGTGGGCCACGTCGTGGGTCGGTGCGGCGCCGCGGAAAAACGGCGGCGGGGCGACCGTCAGGTCCTTGATGATGATCTCGTCCTTGGGGTGCCCGCCGCCGGGGCCGTTCTCGAAGGCGCCGTCGTGGCCCTTGGCGGTGGCCTTCTTGACCACCTCGATGCTCTCCTTGGTCATCTTGCCGACGACCGTGTAGTCGGGCTGCAGCTGCACGTCCTCGTAGATGAAGAAGAACTGGCTGCCGTTGGTGTCCGGGCCGCTGTTGGCCATCGCCACCACGCCCTCCGGGTACGGCGGCCGCTCCTCGGTCGGCAGGTTCTCGCTCGGGAAGCGGTACGAGGGGCCGCCCGTGCCGTCGCTCTCCCGGTAGCCCTTGCCCTTGGCGCTGGGGTCGCCGCACTGCAGCATCCCGGGGAACATCCGGTGGCACTTGGTGCCGTCGAAGAAGTTCTTGCCGGCCAGGAAGGCGAAGTTGGCGGCCGTGCAGGGCGACTTGGCCAGGTTCATCGTGACCTTGATGTCGCCGAAGTTGGTGGCGATCGTCATCACCTGGGTGCCGGTGCGCGGCTCGCCGGTGGCCGGCGGCAGGCCGACGTTCTTCGTCGTCTTGGTCTGCTGCTCCTTGGGCACCTCGCTCCAGATGCACTCGCCCGGACCGGCCGACGCGCTGGCCGTGGGGTTGGGCGCGGCGGCCGGGTCGTCGTCGTCACCGCCGACCATGTTGACCAGGAGCACCGTACCGACGATCACCAGCAGCAGCGCGGCGCCGGCGCCGATCATGGCCTGGGTCTGTCGCCGCTTGCGGGCCTGGGCGGCGCGCTGGGCCATGTCCCGCTCCAGCCGGGCGCGCGCGGCGGCGCGTTGCCGGTCCCTGGTGGACGTCACGGTGGTTCCTCCTGCGCTCTGTCGTTCTCGTCGGGGTGCGGTCGGGTGTTGCGGGGTCACCGCCGCCGGCGGGGCCGGGTGGTGTCCGGCCGTCAGGAGCCGGCGGCCGAGGCCGTCGGCGTGGGCCGCGGCGACGCGGTGCCGCCGGGCGTCGCGCCGCTCGGAGCCGGGCTGGGCGGTTCGACGGGCGCGGCCGGGTCCGCCTCGCCGACGGTGAGGCTCTGGATGACCACATCCGTCTTCGGCTTGACCTTCTGCCCCGAGCCGTTGTCCACGGTACCCGCCTTGACGATCTTGTCGAGGATCTCCAGGCCCGCGGAGACCCGGCCGACGATCGGGTACGCCGGCTGGGCCGGGCTGGCGTCCCTGTGGAAGATCAGGAACTGGCTGCCGTTGGTGCCCGGCGGGCTGCCGATCAGCGCCACGGTGCCCCGCGGGTAGTGCGCCGGCGCCTGGGGCGCCGGGCTGGCGGTCGGCGCCTCGGGGACGTTCTCGCTGAACACCGCGTACGTGGGGCCGCCCTGCCCGGTGCCGGAGGGGTCTCCGCAGCGCAGCGCGCCCTCCGCGGTCAGCTCGTGGCACTTGGTGTTGTCGTAGAAGGAGCGGCCCGCCAGGTGGGCGAAGCTGGCGCCGGCGCACGGCGCGTTGGTCAGGTCCAGCGCGACCTCGATCCGGCCTGCCGAGGTCGTGAGGATCATCGGCCGGCTGCCCTGGGTGGGCACGTCCGCGGCGGGCGGGGTGCCCACGTCCTTGAGGTCGGCTCCGGTGCGCGGGGTCCAGGTGCAGACCTCCTCGGCGGCGGCGGGCTTCTCGTCGCGGTCGAAGCCGCCGAGCAGCCAGACGGAGCCCAGCACGATGAGCAGCACGGCCAGCCCGGCACCGATGCCGGCCTGGACCTGGCGGGTGCGCCGCCGCCGGGCGGCGCGACGGGCCATCTGCCGGTCAAGCTTCGCCCGCGCCAGCTTGCGCTGCCGCTCCTTGCTGGAAGCCACGCGCGCTCCCCTCCTGTTGCCCGCTGTCTCCGCCTGCCCGCGGTCTCCGCGGCGGTCGCCTCGCCGGCCGGGCGGCGCCCGACCCGCGGTGCGGCGTGTGCCACGCCACACACGCCCGAGCGAGTGTACGGCGCAGAGCTGGAAACGGGCAGTGCAGGGTCGATCGGCCGATCGGCCGTCGTCGCTGCTCGACCGGCCGGGCGGATGCGCGCGGGGGCGGGCGCCGCGGGCGGCTAGGCTCGGGTCCGGTGGCGCCGCCCCGGGGACGTGGTCCCCGGCGCGGGTGTGCGGCGGTCGCCGGTGGCGGCGAGGCCGTCGCCAGCGGGGATCCGGCGGGGAGTGGGGAGCGCAGGTGCTGGTCGCGGGGTTTCCGGCGGAGGCGTTCGGGACCAACTGCTACGTGGTCGCGCCCGGGCCCGGGGAGCAGTGCGTGGTCGTCGACCCCGGCATCGGGGTGACCGACCGGCTGGACGCGCTGCTGGCCGAGCACCGGCTGCACCCGGTCGCCGTGCTGCTGACCCACGGGCACCTGGACCACACCTTCTCGGTCACCCCGGTGTGCGGGGCGCGGGGCGTGCCGGCCTACGTCCACCCCGCCGACCGGGAGCTGCTCGCCGACCCGGCCAAGGGGCTGTCCGCCGACCTCACGGCGCTGTTCGGCGGCCGGCTGCCGTACGCCGAGCCCGACGACGTGGTGGAGCTGACCGACGGTGCCGGGCTGGTGCTGGCCGGGCTGGAGTTCACCGTCGACCACGCGCCGGGCCATACCGGCGGGTCGGTGCTGATCCGGCTGCCGGCCGGCGGCGCCCCGGTGGAGGCGGAGGAGATCTGCCTGTCCGGGGACGTGCTGTTCGCCGGCTCCATCGGCCGCACCGACCTGCCGGGCGGAAGCGCGTCGGCCATGCTCGCGAGCCTGCGCGACAAGGTGCTGCCGCTGCCCGACGACACCGTCGTCCTGCCCGGCCACGGCCCCGCGACCACCATCGGCCGCGAGCGCGCCACCAATCCGTACCTGCGGCAGCTCATCGACCGCGCCGGCGCGCCGACGTCCGCCCCACACCGAGGCTGGTAGATCTTCATGAGCAAGCTGACCCCGCTGTCGGGGTTCCCCGAGTGGCTGCCCGCCCAGCGCATCGCCGAGCAGTACGTGCTCGACCGGCTGCGGCGCACCTTCGAGCTGTACGGCTTCGCGCCGCTGGAGACCCGCGCCGTGGAGCCGCTGGACCAGCTGCTGCGCAAGGGCGAGACCTCGAAGGAGGTGTACGTGCTGCGCCGGCTGCACGCCGGCCCGGCGGGCGGTGCCGACGACGACGCGCTGGGGCTGCACTTCGACCTGACCGTGCCGTTCGCCCGCTACGTGCTCCAGCACGCCGGCAGGCTGGCCTTCCCGTTCCGCCGCTACCAGATCCAGAAGGTGTGGCGGGGGGAGCGCCCGCAGGAGGGGCGCTACCGGGAGTTCCTGCAGGCCGACATCGACGTCGTGGACCGCGACACGCTGGCGCCGCACTACGAGGCGGAGCTGCCGCTGGTGATCGGTGACGCGCTCGGCGGGCTGCCGCTGGGCGGCGCCGGCGACCGGCCGCCGATCCGGGTGCAGGTGAACAACCGCAAGGTGTGCGAGGGCTTCTACCGGGGCCTGGGGCTGCCCGACCCGGAGGCGGTACTGCGGGCGGTGGACAAGCTCGACAAGATCGGCCCGGACAAGGTGGCCGCGCTGCTGGCCGAGACCGCCGGAGCGACCGACGCGCAGGCGCGGGCCTGCCTGTCGCTGGCGCAGATCGCCACCGACGACGCCTCCTTCACCGACCGGGTGCACGCGCTGGGGGTGAGCGACCCGCTGCTGGACGAGGGTCTGGCGGAGCTGGCCCGGGTGGTGGAGACGGCCGCGGCGTACGCCCCGGGGCTGTGCCGGGCGGAGCTGAAGATCGCCCGGGGGCTGGACTACTACACCGGCACGGTCTACGAGACGCAGCTGCTCGGGTACGAGCGGTTCGGCTCGGTCTGCTCCGGCGGGCGGTACGACAACCTGGCCAGCGCGGGCGCGGACCGGTTCCCCGGGGTGGGCATCTCGATCGGGGTGTCGCGGCTGCTGGGGTTGCTGTTCGGCGCCGACGCGCTGGGCGCCACCCGGGAGGTGCCGACCTGCGTGCTGGTGGCGCTGCCCGACGAGGACCGCCGGCGCGACTGCGACCGCGTCGCGGCCGCGCTGCGCCGCCGGGGCATCCCGGCCGAGGTGGCGCCGGCCGCGGCGAAGTACGGCAAGCAGATCCGGTTCGCGCAGCGGCGCGGCATCCCCTACGTGTGGTTCCCCGGCGAGCCGGGCGGTGCGGCCGACACGGTCAAGGACATCCGCTCGGGGGAGCAGGTCGAGGCCGACCCCGCGGCCTGGGAGCCCCCGGCCGCCGACCGCTGGCCGCGGCTGCGTGGCCCGGTCACGGCTGGCCCCGTCACGGTCGACGCCGTCACGGCTGGCCCCGTCACGGTTGGAGGAGGATCTTGACGGCGCCGTCGGCCTTCTTCTGGAACATGTCGTAGGCGCGGGGCGCGTCGGCCAGCGGCAGCCGGTGGGTGGCGAAGTCCGCGGTGCCGAGCGGGTCGTCGTCGCTGAGCACCAGCGGCAGGATGTCGTCGACCCAGCGGCGGACGTTGGCCTGGCCCATGCGCAACTGGATCTGCTTGTCGAACAGCGTGAGCATCGGCAGCGGGTCGGCCATCCCGCCGTACACCCCGACGAGGGAGATGGTGCCGCCCCGGCGCACCAGGTCGATGGCCAGGTGCAGCGCGGCCAGCCGGTCCACGCCGGCGCGCTCCATGAGGCGGGCGGCGAGGGCGTCGGGCAGCAGCGTGGTCATCTGGTGCGCCAGCTTGCCCACCGGCGAGCCGTGCGCCTCCATGCCGACGGCGTCGATGACCGCGTCCGGGCCGCGCCCGTCGGTGAGGTCGCGGACCAGCTCGACCAGGTCGTCACCGTGCTCGCGCAGGTCCAGCACGCGGGCGCCGGTGCGCCGGGTCCGGTCGAGCCGCTCGGGCACCAGGTCCACGCCGATCACCTGGCCGGCGCCGTGCTGCGCGGCGACCCGGCAGCACATGTCGCCGATCGGGCCCAGGCCGAGCACCACCACGCTGCCGCCCTTGGGCACGTCCGCGTAGGCGACGGCCTGCCAGGCGGTGGGCAGCACGTCGGACAGGTAGACGAAGCGGTCGTCCGGGGGCCCGTGCGGCACCTTGATCGGCCCGTACTGCGCCTGCGGCACCCGCAGGTACTCGGCCTGTCCGCCGGGGACCTGCCCGTACAGCCTGGTGTAGCCGAACAGCGCCGCACCCATGCCCTGGTCGCGGACCTGGGTGGTCTCGCACTGGGTCTGCAGGCCCTGGTGGCACATGAAGCACGTGCCGCAGGCGATCTGGAACGGGACGACGACCCGGTCGCCGGGGGCGAGGTTGGTGACCTCCGGGCCGACCTCCTCGACGACGCCCATCGGCTCGTGGCCGAGGATGTCGCCCTTGTCCAGGAACGGCCCCATGACCTCGTACAGGTGCAGGTCGGAGCCGCACACGCCGGTGGTGGTGACCCGGATGACGGCGTCGGTGGGGGCCTGGATGACCGGGTCCGGGACGGTGTCGACCCGGACGTCGCGCTTGCCGTGCCAGGTGACCGCCCTCATCGCCCGCTCCCTCGTCCGCTGCCCGCCGCGCCCGGTCGGCCCGGCGCTCCCGCCGGTCGGCCCGGCCGCAGCGGCGAGCCCGCCGCTGTGCGCCGGGGTACCCGGCCGCATCGGGGGCAAACGTCGCGGCGCCGTCGAGCCGGACCACCGGGCGAAGGCAACCGCCCAGCCGGCCGGCGCCCCGCAGGGCTCAGGGGGCCGGCGCCACCGTCAGCCGGGCGTCGGCGAGCACGACGTACCCGTCGGGGTACTCGCAGCTGACCCGCAGGCTGAGTTCGACCCCGCCGGCGGTGTCCGCGGCCAGCGGCTGGCCGGCGGCGCTGCGCAGCCCCCGTACCCGCCCGGCCACCTCGGTGACCAGCGTCGTGCCGATCCGCTGGGGCCTGCCGACGACGGCCTCGACCGTGACCCAGGAGCCCGGCTGGCTGGTGAAGTACGGCCGGACGGTGGCGTGGAGCGCCAGGTACCGGCCGTTGAGCGCGTAGCGGACCTCCCGGGTCTGGTCCCCGGACGTGTTGCTGGGACAGCCGATCACCACCGCCCGCGGGTTCTCGGCCGCGGTCATGCGCGTGGGCAGGGGGCGCCGGTGGCCGTTGCCGCTCACCGGTGCCAGGGTGTCCAGCGGCACCGTCGCGGTGGTTGCCGGGCCGCCGGTCGGCAAGGGGCGGGCGGCGGCGGATTCCGTGGGGTCCCCCGCCGTCGGCGGTCCGCTCGGGCCCGCCTGTCGCGTCGCCTCCCGGTCGGCCGGTTCGGGTGCGGCCGTGCGCGGCAGCCACCAGGCGAGTACGGCGACCACCGCGGCGACGATCGTGGCGATGTGGGCGGCGGTCTTCAGGCTGAGCCGTCGAGGTTGCCGCGGTGGGTCCGGCGCCGGGGATCCGGGCGCGTGGTCGATGTCAGTCATGGGCCTCGCCGGGCGGGATCTCGGGGACAGCTCAGTATCCGGAGGTGCCCACGGGGCGGAAAGTACCGCGCAGTGACGGATATCTGATAGCGAGCCGACCGTCGGGGTTGGGATAAAGGCCCGTTGCTCATCGAGACCGATTCCCAGGAGGACCCGTGACCGTGCACCCCGGATCGACGCCGGCGGACGAGAGCCGCTCACCCGGCCCGGCGGGCAGCGGTGCGTCCAGGCCGGGCATCGTCCCGCCGCGGGCGCCCGAGTCCGGGGGCGGGCCCGGTCGGCCGGCGGACGCGCCCCGACCCGCGGCCACCGGTTCGGGCGGCGCGCCGGCGACGGGGTCCGGCGCCGCGCCCCCGGCGGCCGGGGCCGGTGCCGGTGGCGAGCGCCCGCCGGGTGGCCAGGCGGCGGGCCCGGCCGGCGACAGCCGGGCGGCGGAGGCCAAGGCGGCGCGGCGGCCCTGGTGGGCGGCGCTGGCGCTGGGTGCGGCGGGACTCGCGGTCCTGATCGCGCTGGCCGCGCTCGTGCTGTCGTTCCGGGCCAACGCGGTGGCCGAGCGGGCTGCGGCCCGCGTCGGGGCGCCACCGCCGGCGGGGGCGCCGTCGTCGGTCGCCTCGCCGGCGCCGACCAGCGACCCGCCGAGCGAACCGGCCGGCGAGGAGTCGGGCCCGTCCAGCCCGGCGCCGCTGGAGGATGCCCCACTCAATCCGCAGACGGTTTACGAGCGGGCGTACGTGACCCAGACTCTCCGACTGCAGGTGCCCGATTCGTGCAGTGCGATGCGGGCGGACCTCGACGAGCCGCGAGCCGCGGTGTCCGAGGACAGGGCGGATCTCGTCCTGCAGGGTCCGTGCAGCGGCGGGGACACCCTGAGGCTTCAGGTGGCGGAGGGTGGCGGCGGGTCGACGGTCACCGACACGTCGGCCGGCGCCCTCACCGCGGTCGAGTGCGACGACCGGATCCGCAAGGCGCCGTTGGCGACCGGTGCCTTCGTGCCGGTGCAGCCGGGCGTGGTGCTCTGCGTCGCCACCTCGCCCGCGGCGGCCCAGCAGCAGGGGCACGAGCGGAGGATGGCGGTGGTGGAGGTGAAGGCGGTCGGTCGGGACGGCACTGTGGCGATCGAGGTCAGAGCCTGGAAGATCCCGTCCTGACCCGGGCGGCGCCCGTGACGCCGCGGCGCCCCGCGGGCCTGAGGAAGCCCGGCGGCCCGCCGGATCTGGCCGCGCGGCGGCCCGGGCCCGCGTGGGCCGGCCCGGGCCGCGCGCTCAGGCGGCGGTGGCGGTGGCGGCCGGGGCCCGTTCGGTGGCGGCCACCGGGCGGCGGCGGCCGGCGATCAGCCGGTCCAGCGCGTACGCCCCCGGCCCGATCACCGCGATGAGCAGGAACGACCAGCAGAACAGGGCGGCCAGCTCGCCCTTGTTGTTCAGCGGCAGCAGGGCCATCGGCTGGTGCACCACGAAGTACGCGTAGGCCATGGAGCCGGAGCAGATCAGGGCGGCGACGCGGGTGCCCAGGCCGATCATGACCAGCAGGCCGCCGACCAGCTGGATGACCGCCGCCCACCAGCCCGGCCACTGCAGCAGCGGGACGGCGTTGCCGCTGCCCTGGTTGCCGCCGAAGACGCCGAACAGCGAGGCGGCGCCGTGGAAGGCGAACAGCAGGCCCACCACGATCCGGTAGAGGGCGATGACCCCGTCGTGCAGACGCGCAGAGTTCATAGACGAGCTCCTCGTTGGGGATGCGACCGCCGGTGGGCGCGGCCGTCGTGCTGCGCTGCACGGCGCCCGCCGGTCTCACCGGAGCCGGATAGGTCATGTCGACGTCGGTGAGTATAGGGAACGCATCGACGAAAATCGATGAAGCGTCAACTTTTTTCGCGCGCTTTGCGACTCTCGCCCGGTACCCTGGTGCCCGCGGGAGCGGCCCGCGTACCGATCGTTCCGGCCGGCGGCCGCGAGGCCGCCGCGGGCCTGCCGCCGGCGCGCGCCTCGCCGTTTCCGTGCGGTGCCACGTGGCCCCGGCCCGGGGTGCGGCGCCCAGTATCCGCCCGCCGCGTCGCAGACGGGAAGCGTGGGGTGAACCCGGGCCCGACGGTCACGCCCGGTGGCCGGTCCACGGCCCGCCGCCTGACACAATGCGCACGGACAGACCGGACAGCTTAAGGAGAGCCTCGTCGTGATCCGCACCCATGACGCCGGCGGCCTGCGGGCCAGCCACGCCGGCACGTCGGTCACCCTCGCCGGCTGGGTCGCCCGCCGGCGCGACCACGGCGGGGTCATCTTCGTGGATCTGCGCGACGCCTCGGGCGTGGTGCAGGTGGTGTTCCGGGAGGACATCGCCGCGGCGCACGCCCTGCGCAACGAGTTCTGCGTCCGGGTCGTCGGCCGGGTCGAGCGCCGGCCGGCGGGCAACGACAACCCCGACCTGGCCACCGGCGAGGTCGAGGTGAACGCGACCGAGCTGGAGATCCTGTCGGAGGCCGCACCGCTGCCCATCCCGGTCGACGACCACGTCGACGCCGGCGACGACGTCCGGCTGCGCTACCGCTACCTGGACCTGCGGCGCAGCGGGCCCGCGCGGGCCATGCGACTGCGCTCGCGGGCCAACCAGATCGCCCGGCAGCTCATGGCGGAGCGGGACTTCGTGGAGGTCGAGACCCCGACGCTGACCCGCTCGACCCCGGAGGGCGCCCGCGACTTCCTGGTGCCCGTGCGGCTGCAGCCGGGCACCTGGTACGCCCTGCCGCAGTCGCCGCAGCTGTTCAAGCAGCTGCTCATGGTCGCCGGGCTGGAGCGCTACTACCAGATCGCCCGCTGCTACCGGGACGAGGACTTCCGCGCCGACCGGCAGCCGGAGTTCACGCAGCTCGACATCGAGATGTCCTTCGTCACCCAGGAGGACGTCATCGCGCTGACCGAGGAGCTGGTCCGGCGGCTGTGGGGTGACCTGGCCGGCGTGGAGGTGGCCACGCCGATCCGCCGGCTGACCTGGCACGAGGCCCTGGAGCGGTACGGCTCGGACAAGCCGGACCTGCGCTACGGGCTGGAGCTGACCGACCTGACCGAGTACCTGCGGGGCACCGAGTTCCGGGTGTTCGCCTCGGCGGTGGAGGCCGGCGGCTACGTGGGGGCCGTGGTGATGCCCGGCGGGGCCGGGCAGAGCCGCAAGGAGCTGGACGCCTGGCAGGACTGGGCCAAGGCGCGCGGCGCGCGGGGCCTGGCGTACGTGGTGCTCGACGCCGAGACCGGCGAGCCCCGCGGCCCGGTGGCCAAGAACCTCTCCCCGGCGCACCTGGCCGGGCTCGCGGACGCGGTCGGGGCCAAGCCCGGCGACGCCGTCTTCTTCGCCGCCGGGGCGGAGCGGCGCGCCGCCCAGGAGCTGCTCGGCGCGGCCCGGCAGGAGATCGCCCGGCGGGCCGGGCTGGTCGACGAGGGTGCCTGGGCCTTCTGCTGGGTCGTCGACGCGCCGATGTTCGAGCCGGCGGACGGCGGCGGCTGGAGCCCCGTGCACCACCCGTTCACGGCGCCGACCGAGGAGTGGCTGGACCGCTTCGACGCCGCGCCGGACCGGGCGCTGGCGTACGCGTACGACATCGTCTGCAACGGCAACGAGATCGGTGGCGGCTCGATCCGAATCCACCGTGCCGACGTGCAGCGGCGCGTCTTCGCGCTGCTGGGCATCGGCCCCGAGGAGGCGGCGGACAAGTTCGGCTTCCTGCTGGAGGCGTTCAAGTACGGCCCGCCGCCGCACGGCGGCATCGCCTTCGGCTGGGACCGCATCTGCATGCTGCTGGCCGGGGCGGACTCGATCCGCGAGGTCATCGCGTTCCCCAAGACCCGGGGTGGCTTCGACCCGTTGACCGGGGCCCCCACGCCCATCACGGCGGCCCAGCGCGCCGAGGCCGGGGTGGACGCCAAGCCCAGGCCGGCGGCCGCCGGCGATTGACGGTGATAGCGCGTGGGTATCTGGGCACCGTCCGATTTCACCCCCTCGGGAGGATGCCTTGCTCGCCATCGTCGCCGCGATCCTGTTCGGTCTCGCGCTGCTGCTCGACCTGCTCAACGTGTCCGCCGGCGCGGACGCCGTGCTGCACCCGAGCACGCTGACCATCGCCGGCCTGCTCTGTGTCGCGCTGCACCTGGCCGGCGTGGGCGCGGGCTGGCGTGGGCGCGGGTTCCGGGGCCGGCGGCCCGGCCGCGGCTGACCGCGTCGGGCCGTCGACCATCGGATCGGATCAACGCCACGTAGCGCAGGAACCAGGCAAAAGCGGTATTTCTGGTCGCGCCCCGGCGGCCGGTACTGTCTGCGTGATGGACTCCGACGGCCTGTTCCCCCTCGGCGAGCCGGGTGGCGCACGAACCACTCCCGGCGGTCCGGCGCACCACGCCGGACCGCCGGAGCCGGTGGGCCTGCCGGACGCGGCCGGGCCGGACGCCCCGCTGCGGCAGCTCGTCGGCGGTGCCGCGCCCATGTCGGTCATCCTGTGGGGCCCGCCGGGCAGCGGCAAGACCACCGTCGCGCACCTCGTGGCCGCCGCCACCGACCGGCGGTTCGTCGCGCTCTCGGCGCTGTCGGCCGGCGTGAAGGACGTCCGAGCCGTGATCGACTCCGCGCGGCGGCAGCGGCGCGCCGGCGGCCCGCCCACCGTGCTGTTCATCGACGAGGTGCACCGGTTCAGCAAGACGCAGCAGGACTCGCTGCTCGCCGCCGTGGAGGACCGGACGGTCACCCTGCTGGCCGCCACGACGGAGAATCCGTACTTCTCGGTGATCTCGCCGCTGCTCTCCCGGTGCGTGCTGCTGACCCTGCACCCGCTCGACGACGACGCGGTCCGGTCGCTGGTGCGCCGGGCGCTCGCCGACGCCCGCGGCCTGGCCGGTGCGGTCACGCTCGCCTCGGACGCCGAGGACCACCTGGTCCGGCTGGCCGGCGGTGACGCGCGCAAGGCGCTGACCGCGTTGGAGGCCGCGGCCGCCTCGGCCGCGGCGCGCGGCGACGCGCAGATCGACCTGGCCACGGCCGAGCAGGCGGTGGACGTGGCGGCCGTGCGCTACGACCGCGACGGCGACGCCCACTACGACGTCACCAGCGCCTTCATCAAGAGCCTGCGCGGCTCCGACGTGGACGCGGCCCTGCACTGGCTGGCCCGGATGCTCGCGGCCGGCGAGGACGCCCGGTTCATCGCGCGGCGCATCGTCATCTTCGCCAGCGAGGACGTCGGCCTGGCCGATCCCGGCGCGCTGCCGGTCGCGGTGGCCGCCGCGCAGGCGGTGGCGCTCGTCGGCCTGCCCGAGGCTCAGCTCAACCTCGCCCACGCGGTGGTGCACCTGGCCACCGCGCCCAAGTCCAACGCGGTGACCAGTGCGCTGGGCGCCGCGCTCGCCGACGTGCGGGCCGGGCGTGGCGGGCCGGTGCCCCGGCACCTGCGCGACGCGCACTACCCCGGTGCGCGGGGCATGGGCCACGGCACCGGCTACCGCTACCCGCACGACGACCCGCACGCCGTACTCACCCAGCAGTACCCGCCGGACGATCTGGTGGGTGTGGACTACTACCGGCCGACCGAGCACGGCGCGGAGCGGAGCGTGGCGGCCCGCCTGCCCCGACTGCGCCGCATCGTGCGCGGCGGGACCGCCGACGCGGACCCGGCCGGGAACGGAGGGCAGCAGTGACCTCGCGCGGCACGGACCGGCCGATGGACGGCGACGGCGACGGGCACGGATTCGGCGGTCGGGGCCCCGCCCCGGGCGACGCCGTCGAGCCCGGCGCGCGCGGCCGGAGCCGGCGCTGGGGCCGCAGCCGCGCCGGCGGGCCGTCCGGCGCCCAGGACGAGGTCGAC
>DATMJT010000015.1:0-6097 GCA_035553735.1 Pilimelia sp. | reverse complement strand
CCCGCCGACGAGGACAAGTACGCGGAGCTGGAGGTGCGGGCGCTGACCGGTGCGGGCGCGCACTGACGCGCGTACCGTCGATCCGCGCCGGGCGGGCCGGCAGACGCCCGCCCGGCGCGGATCGACGGTACGCGCGTCAGTGCGCGCCCGCACCGGTCAGCGCCCGCACCTCCAGCTCCGCGTACTTGTCCTCGTCGGCGGGCTCCCGGGACAGCAGCGTGCCGAGCCAGCCACAGAGGAAGCCGACCGGGATGGAGATGATGCCCGGGTTGGACAGGGGGAACCACTGCCAGTCCTGGCCGGGGAACATCGCCGTGGGCGCCCCGGAGACCACGGGTGAGAAGAACACCAGGACCACCGCGGCGAGCAGCCCGCCGTAGATGGCCCAGACCGCGCCGGCGGTGGTGAACCGCCGCCAGAACAGGCTGTAGAGGATGGCCGGCAGGTTGCCCGACGCGGCGACGGCGAAGGCCAGCGCCACCAGGAACGCCACGTTGAGGCTCTGCGCGAAGATCGCCAGCACGATGGACACCGCGCCGATGACGAAGGCGGCGATGCGGGCGACGCGCACCTCGTCCCGCTCCGACGCCCGGCCGCGCTTCACCACGTTGGCGTAGAAGTCGTGCGCCAGCGAGCTGGACGACGCCAGGGTCAGCCCGGCCACCACCGCCAGGATGGTGGCGAACGCGACCGCCGCGATCACCGCCAGCAGGGTCGCCGCGCCCAGCTCGCCGCCCAGGTAGCGCAGCCCCAGCGCCTCGGCGAGCTGGGGCGCCGCGGTGTTGCCCGCCTTGTCCTGGGCGACGATCCGCTCCCTGCCCACCAGCGCCGCCGCCCCGAACCCGAGCGCCAGGGTGAGCAGGTAGAAGGTGCCGATGATGCCGATCGCCCAGAGCACGCTCTTGCGGGCCACCTTGGCCGAGGGCACGGTGTAGAAGCGGATGAGGATGTGCGGCAGCCCGGCCGTGCCCAGCACCAGGGCGATGCCCAGCGACAGCAGGTCCATCTTGCTGTAGAAGGTCTGCAGCGCGTCGTCGGTCTCCACCCCGTAGCGCAGGCCCGGTTCGAGGAACGCGTCGCCCTTGCCCGAGGCCGCCGCGGCGTCACCCAGCAGCGTGGACAGGTTGAACCGGTACGCCGCGGCGACCAGCAGCGCCATCAGCAGCGCGCCGGTCATCAGCAGGAACGCCTTGACGATCTGGACGTACGTCGTGCCCTTCATGCCGCCCACCGTCACGTAGACGACCATCAGGGCGCCGACGAGCACGATGGTGGCCACCTTGGCGGTGTCGGCGTCCATGCCCAGGAACGTCTGCCCGGGCCTGATGCCCAGCAACAGCGCCACCAGGGCGCCCGCGCCGACCATCTGGGCGAGGAGGTAGAAGATGGACACCGTGACGGTGGAGACGGCCGCGGCGGTGCGCACGGGCCGCTGGCGCATCCGGAAGGCCAGCACGTCGGCCATCGTGTACTTGCCTGAGTTGCGCATCAGCTCCGCCACCAGCAGCAGCGCCACCAGCCAGGCGACCAGGAAGCCGATCGAGTAGAGGAACCCGTCGTAGCCGTACAGCGCGATGATCCCGGCGATGCCCAGGAACGACGCGGCGGACATGTAGTCCCCGCCGATGGCCATGCCGTTCTGGAAGCCGGAGAAGGACCGACCGCCGGCGTAGAAGTCGGCGGCGCTGCGGGTCTGCCGGCTGGCCCACACGGTGATGCCCAGCGTGACCGCAACGAAGGCCAGGAACAGGATGATGGTCAGGGTGCGCGCGGTGGTCACGGCCGGTCCCCGTTCTCCAGCTCGGCCCGCAGCCGGTCGGCGACCGGGTCCAGCCGGCGGCCCGCGTACCGGGCGTAGAGCCAGGCGATGCCGAATGTGGACACGAACTGGAGCAGCCCGAAGACCAGCGCGACGTTGATGTTGCCGATCAGCTTGATGCCCATGAAGCCGCGGGCGTAGGCCGACATGATCACGTAGAGCGCGTACCAGAGGAAGAACGCCGCCGTCATCGGGAACACGAACCGGCGCAGCGCGGCGCGCAGCCCGGCGAACTCCGCCGAGCCCTGCACCGCGGCGTACCGGTCCGGGGTCGGGGCCGCGGGTGCGTGCTGGGTCATGCTCTTCACCACCTTCCGGAGCGGGAGCGGATCCGCGGCACGGTAGGCCGGGCGAGGTCGGGTGAGGAAGTGGGCGGGCCGCGGCCGGCGCGGTCCTGCGCCGAGCGGTGGCCTGGCTGCGCCCGGCGACGCCGCGACCCGGTTGCCGGCGCGGCACCGGCCCGTCTCCGGTCCGGCCAGCCGCGCAGCAACTCCGGCCGGCCAGCCGCGCAGCGACTCCGGCCGGCTAGCCGCGCAGCGACTCCGGGGCGTGCAGGCGCCACATGGTGCGCGCCACGTCCTGGGGGCGCCGGTGCCGGGTGGCCAGCGACCCGACCACCATCACCGCGAAGGCCAACGGGACCGTCCACGCCGCGGGCTGGGCCACCAGCGCTGCCGACCAGCCCCGCAGCGGCGGGCCCACGATGGTGGCCAGCACGGCGACGGCCGCGGCCCCGCCGCCCGCCACGATGCCCGCCGCCGCACCGGCGTCGGTCAGCCCCCGCCACCAGATGCCCAGCACCAGCAGCGGGCAGAAGCTCGACGCGGCGACCGCGAACGCCAGGCCGACCACCCGGGAGATGTCCAGCTCCGCCACGCCCAGGGCCAGCAGCACCGGGACGGCGCCGGCGGACAGCGCGGCGGCCCGGAAGGCCGGCACCGAGCCGCGCCAGCCCGGCCGGGTCCGGCCCGGCACGTCGGTGGACAGCACCCCGGCCACGCTGGTGAGCAGGCCGGAGGCGGTGGACAGGAAGGCCGCGAGGGCACCCGCCGCGACCAGTGCGCCGAGCAGCTGCCCGATCGGGCCCCCGCCCAGCGCCGCACCGGGCAGCAGCAGCACCACGGCGTCGGTCTGCCCCGTCATCAGCAGCTGCGGTGTGTAGATCCGGCCGAGCACCCCGTACGAGGCCGGCAGCAGGTAGAAGAGCCCGACCAGGCCGAGCACCAGCAGGGTGGTGCGCCGGGCCGCCGCGCCGTCGGGGTTGGTGTAGAAGCGCACGAGCACGTGCGGCAGCCCCATGGTGCCGAGGAACGTGGCCAGCATCAGCGAGTAGGTGGCGAACAGCGCCCGGCCACCGGCGCCGTCACCGGCGTCACCGGGTAGCAGCCAGTCCGTCCCGTGCCGCACGTCGGTGCCCACCACCTCCGGCACCGGCGCCCCGGCCGGGAAGGCGAGCGCCCCGCCGGCCGGCACCTCGGTGACCCTGCCGTCCGGCAGGCGCAGCACCGCCGGGTCGGCGAAGGTGACCGTGGTGGCGTGCGGGAACACCGGTCCGGCCGGCGGGGTGACCGGCGGCCGCCCGTCGGCCTGCCACTGCATGGCCAGAAAGACCATGGGTACGGCGAGCGCGGTCAGCTTCAGCCAGTACTGGAACGCCTGCACGAAGGTGATCGCTCGCATCCCGCCCAGCGCCACGTTGGCGATCACCACGGTGCCGACCAGCACCACCCCCACCGGGTACGCCGCCCCGGCTACCGTGCGCAGCGTCAGGCCGGCGCCCTGCAGCTGCGGCAGCAGGTACAGCCAACCGATGAACACCACGAACCCGGTGACCAGTGCGCGCAGCCTCCGGGAACCCAGCCGCAGCTCGCAGAAGTCGGGCAGGGTGAAGGCACCGGAGCGGCGCAGCGGGGCGGCCACGAACAGCAGCAGCGCCAGGTACCCGGCGGCGAAGCCCACCGGATACCACAGCACGTCCACGCCGTACTTGAGCACCAGGCCGGCGATGCCCAGGAAGGAGGCCGCGGACAGGTACTCGCCGCCGATCGCCGCGGCGTTCCAGGCGGGGCTGACCGTGCGGGAGGCGACCAGGAAGTCCGACGTGGTGCGGGCCAGCCGCAGCCCGTACGCGCCGATCCCGACGGTGGCGAGCGTGACCGCCACCAGGGCGGGGACCGTGTACGGGTTGGTCACGGCGCCCGGTCCCGGCGCCGCAGCACGGCGGCGAAGTCGGCCTCGTTGCGCACCGCGAGCCGGACATACGCCCAGCCGACCCCGCCCAGGAACGGGTAGACCGCCGCCCCGAGCAGCACCCACGGCAGCGGCACCCCGAGCACCGTGGCGGCCGCCACGGTGGGCGCCGCGGCGAACAGCAGCGGCAGCCCACCGAGCCCCACGGCCACCACGAGGGCCAGCCGCAGCGCCAGGGCGAGCTGCGCGCGCACCAGCCCGCGCACCAGCGTCTCGGCCACCGGGGGCCGGGCGGCCGCGCCCCGGGCGGCCACCTCGGCCAGCACCACCCGGGTGCGTCCGGGCGCCGGGCCCGCCGGGCCGGGCCCGCTCATCCGCGGCGCCAGTCCCGCTTGGCGTCGCGCACCAGCCGGTCCCGCAGCTCGCGCACGTGCCGCCGGGACACTGGCAGCTCCGCGCCGCCGACCTGCACGACGTAGCCGGCGCCGGTCAGCCGCAGCTCGCGGACGCCGCGCAGCGGCACCAGGTAGGACCGGTGGATCCGCACGAACCCGGCCTCGGCCCAGCGCTGGGCGAGCGTGGACAGCGGCACCCGGACCAGGTGGGCGCCGTCGGCGGTGTGCAGCCGGGCGTAGTCGCCCTGCGCCTCGACCCAGCGCACGGCCGAGCGGCGGACCATGCGGGTGGTGCCGGCCAGCTCCACCGGGATGGCCGGGTCGTCCACCCCGGCGCCGGCCCCGGCCGCGGGCGGCGGGCCGGGCAGCGAACCCGGCGGGGCCGGCGCCGCCGCGGCCACCCGGCGGACCGCCTCGGCCAGCCGCTCCCCGCGGACCGGCTTGCGCAGGTAGTCCACGGCGCCCAGCTCGAAGGCGTCCACGGCCGCGTCGTCGTAGGCGGTCACGAACACGACGGCCGGCGGCCGGGCGAACCGGCGCAGCACACGCGCCAGCTCCATGCCGTCCAGGCCGGGCATCCGGATGTCGAGGAACACCGCGTCGACGTCCACGTCGCGCAGCAGGCGCAGCGCGTCGGCGGCGTCGCCGGCCGCGTGCACCCGGCCTACCCGCCGGTCCGCCCGCAGCAGGTAGGCCAGCTCGTCGAGTGCCGGCGGCTCGTCGTCGACCGCCAGCACACGCAGCCCGGCCCCTGCGGCGCCGAGGTCGCCCGGGCCCGCCGGGCCGATGGCGCCCGCGGGGCCGCCGGGGCCCGTGCCGCCCCAGCCCGCCGCGCCGGTCACGCCGGCGCCCGCACGGCCGGGTGGAACTTGGGCACCCGGATGCTCACCCTCGTGCCCGCTCCGAGGCCGGTCTCCACCACCAGGCCGAACCGGTTGCCGAAGACCGAGCGCAGCCGGTCGTCCACGTTGGACAGGCCGACGTGCTGGCCCGCCTCCTCGGGCTCCCCGGGCCCGTCGCCCGGCCGGCCCCCCGAGCGGGCGAGCAGCGCCGGATCCATCCCCACCCCGTCATCCTCGATGCTGATGTGGCACTCCGCCCCGGCGTCGCGGGCCTCGATGCACAGCAGGCCGGGGCCGGGCTTGCCGGAGAGCCCGTGCCGCACCGCGTTCTCCACCAGGGGTTGCAGGCACAGGAACGGCACGGCGACCGGCTCCAGGTGCGGCTGCGGATCGCCCCGGAGGTGCTGCCGGTCGCCGAACCTGGCCCGCTCGATGGTCAGGTAGCGGTCGATCGAGCGCAGCTCCTCGGCGAGCGTGGTGAACTCGCCGTGCGCCCGGAAGGAGTAGCGGGTGAACTCGGCGAACTCCAGGATCAGCTCCCGCGCCCGCTCGGGGTCGGTGCGCACGAACGAGGCGATCGCGGTCAGCGCGTTGTAGATGAAGTGCGGGCTGATCTGCGCCCGCAGCGCCCGCACCTCCGCCCGGGCGAGCCGCTCGCGGGACGAGTCCAGCTCGGCGAGGGCCAGCTGGGTGCCCAGCCACCGGGCGGCCTCCAGCGTCGCCTGGACCAGTCCGGGCGCCGGATGGTCGTCGGCCAGGGCGACCACCGCGCCCGTACCCGCGGTGGGCCCGGTCAGCGGCGCGACCACCGCGCCGCGGACCGGGCAGTCCAGTCGGTCGCAGCCCAGGTC
>DATMJT010000014.1:0-13296 GCA_035553735.1 Pilimelia sp. | reverse complement strand
GTGTCGCCGTGGAACGGCTCCACCGCCAGCAGGATCCCGCACGCGCGTCCCGCGACCCGGCCGGCGAGCTGACCCTCGACGCGCCGTGGCAGCGCCGGGAGCTGGAGGTGTACCCGCGCCCGGACGCCACGCACGACGCGGTCGCCCACCACGTGGTCGCGGCCGACTTCGACGGCGACGGCGACGACGAGTTCCTCGTGGCGCTGCGCGGGCCGGAGCCGGTGCAGGGCGTCATGTACTACAAGTTCGACGCCGACGGCAGGGTCGTCGTCCGGGAGCGGGTCGCCGCGGGATCCACCGCGCGCATCGCCGTGGCCGACTTCACCGGTGACGGCCGGCTGGACTTCGCCACCACCTCGTACGACACGGTCGGCTACTACGAGGTCGACGACCCGCGGGTCGAGCTGCACGTCAACGACTTCGGCCGCCCCGGGCCCGCCGTCGCGCCACCCGGCGGGGACGGCTGACCCTCGGCCGCCGACACACAGCCTCAGCACGATCGAAGGGACCCATGATGCACGACGAGACCATCCGCGTCGACGCCCTGATCGTCGGATCAGGACCGGTGGGCTGTACCTATGCCCGGGAGCTGGTGGGCGCCGGGCGCAGGGTGCTGATGGTGGACGCCGGCGCGTCGCTGTCCGAGCGCGCCGGCGAGCACCTCAAGAACGCCTACCTGTACCAGCGCAACCTGGACCTGTTCTCCTCGGTGATCCGCGGCCACCTGAACCTGCTGTCGGTGCCGCCGAACCCGCGCCCCGAGGTCACCCTCGATCCGGGCGCCTTCCAGATCGACACCGACCGGTACCGCGGGTTCACCCTCAACGGCCAGAACCCGGACCAGGACCCCGCCGCGAACCTCGGCGCGGCCGCCGTCACCTACGGGGTCGGCGGAATGGCGACGCACTGGACCTGCGCCACGCCGCGCCACCATCCGGAGATCGAGCGCTCGCCGCTGCTCACCGACGCGCAGTGGGGTGCCCTGTACGAGGAGGCCGAGCGGCTGCTCAACACCCACGTGGGCGTCTTCGAGGAGTCGATCCGGCACCAGGTGGTCCGGGAGGCGCTCCAGCGCGCGTACCCGGACCTGCCCAAGCCGTACGAGGTGCAGAGCCTGCCGCTGGCGGTCGAACGCCGCCGCGACAACCCGGAGCTGGTGCACTGGAGCGGCGCCGACACCGTGCTCGGGGAGCTGGCGGACCCGTCCGCCGCGGCGCGCGCGGACGGCCGGTTCGACCTGCGCGCGGAGCACCTGTGCCAGCGGCTGGTCCGCTCGGCCGACGGCAGCCGGGTGGAGTACGCCGAGGTGCGGGACCTGCGCCGGACCCGGACGCTGCGGGTCGAGGCGGCCCATTATGTCGTGGCGTGCAACGCGTACCTGACGCCGCAGCTGCTGTGGGCCTCCGGCATCCGCCCGCCGGCGCTGGGCCGCTACCTCACCGAGCAACCGATCGCCTTCTGCCAGATCGTGCTGCGGCAGGACGTGGTGGACGCGCTCGCCGACGACCCGCGCTTCGCCGACCGGGTGCGCGTGCACCGGGAACGCCACCCGCACGACCCGGTGCCGATCCCGCCCGACGACCCGGAGCCCAACGTGTGGATCCCGGTCTCGGCGGACCGGCCGTGGCACTGTCAGATCCACCGCGACGCGTTCCACTACGGCGACCTGGCGCCGAACGTGGACACCCGGCTCATCGTGGACCTGCGCTGGTTCGGCATCGTGGAGCCGCGGTTCGACAACCGCATCACCTTCTCCGACCAGCACACCGACACCCACGGGATGCCGCAGCCCACGTTCACCTTCTCGCTGACCCCGCAGGACCGGGTCCGGCAGCACGCGATGATGAACGACATGCTGCGGGCGGCGACGGCGCTGGGCGGCTTCCTGCCCGGCTCCGAGCCCCGGTTCGTCGAGCCCGGCCTGGGCCTGCACGTGGCCGGGACGACCCGGATGGGCGACGACCCGGACACCAGCGTGGTGGACACCGACTCGCGGGTGTGGGGGGTGGACAACCTGTACCTGGGCGGCAACAACCTGATCCCGCGCGGTACGGCGAGCAACCCCACCCTCACCAGCGTCGCCCTGGCGCTGCGCGGGGCGCGGCACCTGATCGGGCGGCGGTCGTGAGCGCCGGGTCCCGGTTCCCGGCCGGCGCGGTGTCGATCGGGATCACCCCCACCTGCTGGACCAACGACGACTTCCCCGGCATCGGCGAGGACATCACGTTCGAGCAGTGCGTCAGCGAGATGGCGCTGGCCGGGTACGAGGGGTGCAGCGTGGGCCACAAGTACCCGAGGGATCCCGCGCAGCTGCGCGCGGCCCTGGAGCTGCGCGGCCTGCGGGTGTCGGAGCCCTGGGCCAGTACCTACTTCACCACCGAGGGTATGCACGAGCGCACGGTCGCCGGCTTCCGGGAGCAGATGGCGTTCATCAAGGCCGTCGGCGGGGACCGGGTCGTGGTCGCCGAGCTGGGCCACGCGGTGCACCAGCAGCCGGTGTCGCTGCTGGCCAACCGGCCGGTGTTCGCCGACGACGCGTGGCGGCGCCTGATCGACGGCCTGCACGAGCTGGGCAAGCTCGCGGCCGAGGCCGGGATGCTGCTGTGCTACCACCACCACATGGGTACCGGGGTGCAGACCCGCGAGGAGGTGGACCGGCTGCTCGCGCACACCGACCGGGGCCTGGTGCACCTGCTGCTGGACACCGGACACCTGACGTGGGCCGGCGGGGACCCGGTGGCGCTGGTGCGCGAGCACGGCGACCGGATCGCCCACGTGCATCTCAAGGACCTGCGCGCCGACGTGCTGCGCCGGTGGCAGCAGGAGGACTTCAGCTTCCGCGACGCGGTGCTGCAGGGCATCTTCACGGTGCCCGGCGACGGGATGATCGACTTCCCGGCGGTCCTGGACGCGCTGGCCGAGCGGGACTACCGGGGCTGGCTGGTGGTGGAGGCCGAGCAGGACCCGACCAGGGCGCACCCGCTGACCTACGCCAAGCGGGCGCGCGCGTACCTGCGGGAGGTCGCCGGCGTCTGACGGGCCGGGCCCCGCCGACCGGGCCCCCGCCGACCGGCGCTGCCGGCGGCGGGGGCCGCGCCGCGGCCGGCAGTGCCGGCACGGCGCCGCGGCCGGCACGGCGGCACGGCGGCCACGGGACACCGCCGCGGCGCGGTCAGCCGGACAGCTCCCGCACCACGCTGGCGTAGCTGTCGGGCTCCACGCGCAGCGGCCCGGACAGCGGGTGGTTCAGCAGGATGACCAGCAGCAGGTTCCCGGCCACCGCGAGCGCCACGCCACTGATCATGGTGTAGTGCAGCCAGGGGCTCTCCAGGCCGAACAGCGCGCAGAACACCAGCACGACGACGGTGGCGAAGGCGACCAGCACCCACAGCGGCCACTCCAGGTGCGCCGTGCCGGCACGGTGCAGGCGCTCCTCCCGGTCGTCGGCCACCTGGCCGAGCCGGCCCACCGCCTCCTGAACGAAGGCGCGCTGGGCCTCGGTGTCGGGCCGGGCCTCGGCCAGCAGGCGGTACAGCGGGTCCAGGGACTGGGCCTCGCGGAGCCCGGCGCGCTCGTCGGACCGGTCCTGGTGCTCCCAGCCCGCCAGCACGGCCCGGTTGTAGTCGAGCACCGCCTCGACGTACCGGCGGTGCTCCCGCTCGCCCAGCACGGCGCTGCTCTCCGCGACGGCGGCCAGGGTGAACGCCTCGCGGTAGGAGCGGTCCTTGGCGTCGGTGAACTCGTCCCACTGCTGGGCGATGATGAAGCCGACGGTGACGGCGTAGATGACCCCGACCACGGCCACCAGGAAGCCGGCCACGTCGTTGTGCCGCCGGGCCAGCACCTCCGGGAGGAGCCTGCGGATCGTCGCCTGCAGCCCGACCGCGGCCCCCGCCACCACGCCGGTCACGATCAGCATGGTGGCCCACAGCGGCAGGACGATGAAGATATTGTCCACGATGCTCCCCGCGGCTCGTCGGACTGCTGCTTAACTGCTGGTAGAACCGCCACGGTGGCGGTGGAGACCAGCGTCTCACCCGCGCGGACGTCGGTGGCCGCATTTGGCGGCACACCCGCCGCCGGTGGGCGCCGGTCCGCTCACGCCGGTGGACGCGGCGTCCTTCCGGCCGGAGGAACGGGGGACATGGTGACGATCGACGACAACAAGGCGCTCGTGCTGCGCGCCTACCTGGACGGCATGAACCACCGGGACATGGGCGTGATCCGGGAGTGCTTCGCGCCCGACTACGTCAACCACTTCCCGGCGGGCGAGGGCGAGGTCCGCGGCATCGAGGAGTTCACCCGGGTGCTGGGTGACTTCCTCGGCGCCTTCGACAACCTCGTCTTCACGGTCGAGGACGTCCTCGGCGAGGGCGACAGGGTCGCGCTGCGCTGGTCGGCCCGCGGCATCCACACCGGCGAGTACCGCGGCATCCCGCCGACGACGGTCATCGCGCCCACCGGGCGGGAGATCTCGTTCAGCGCCACGGACATCTACCGCGTGGCCGACGGCCGGATCGTGGAGGAGTGGAACACGCTGGACGGCTGGGACGTCATGCGGCAGATGGGCGTCGTACGCGGTCCGGCCGCGGTGTCCGCCTGACCGTCCCGGGCCGCCCGCGGTGCGCGGTCAGCGGGTGCGGCGCTCACCGGCCGGGGCGGCCCGGCGGCGGGCGAACGCGTCGCGGCGGCCCCACCGGCCGGGCACGTCGTACAGGGCGACGTGCCCGGCCGTCTCGGGCAGTTCGGGGTCGACGACCAGGCTGTCGCCGACGGGCTCCATGCCGAGCATCGTGCGCAGCAGCAGCAGCGGGGTGCCGGTGGACCACGCCTGCGGGCTGCTCGCGGTCGGGTACTGAACGGGGTAGCGGGTCATCTCCCGGTCGTAGCCGCCGAACGCCTCCGGCAGCCGGCCGTCGAAGTACGTCGCCGCCGCCAGGATGTCCGCGGCGATCCGGGCGGCCTCCCGGCGGAAGCCGTACCGGCGCAGCCCCCAGGCGATGAACGAGTTGTCGAACGGCCACACCGTCCCGACGTGGTAGCCCACCGGGTTGTAGCGGTTCTCGCCCTTGGCGAGGGTGCGCACGCCCCACCCGGAGTAGAGCCGCTCGCCCATGAGGTGCCGGGCCACCGCGCGGGCCTTGGACCGGTCGACGATGCCGCTCCACAGCAGGTGCCCGATGTTCGAGCCGAGCGCGTCGACCTGGTTGCCGTCCGCGTCCAGCGCCAGGGCGTAGTACTGGCCGTCGGCCACCCAGTAGTCCCGGTTGAACCGGCGCTTCAGGGCGGCCGCCTCGGCCTCCAGCCGGTCGGCGTACGCCGGGTCCTTCCAGGCCAGCCGCGCCAGCCGTGCGGCGCGCCGCTTGGCGTCGTAGGCGTAGCCCTGCAACTCGCACGTGGCGCGCGGGAAGCCGGGCAGCCGCCCGTCGCGGAAGCTGATCGAGTCCCACGAGTCCTTCCAGCACTGGTTCTCCAGGCCGGTCTCGGTGTTGCGCCGCTGGTAGTAGATGTACCCGGTGCCGCGCAGGTCGGCGTACTGGTCGATCCAGTCCAGGGCGGCCCGCGCCTCGGGCTCCAGCGCCCGCACCAGCGACAGGTCGCCGGTCCACCGCTCGTACTCGTCCAGCAGCACCACGTAGAGCGGGGTCGCGTCCGCGGTGCCGTAGTACGGCGAGTGGGGCTGCTCCTCGAACGCCGCGCTCTCGCCGAACCGCATCTCGTGCAGGATCCGCCCCGGGTCCTCGTCGCGGAAGTCGTCGACGGTGGCGCCCTGCCAGTCGCCGAGCGCCCGCAGGGTCGTGGCCGCCAGCTCGGGCGCGAACGGCAGCGCCTGGAGGCTGGTGAAGATGCTGTCCCGACCGAACATCGTCATGAACCACGGCAGCCCGGCCGCCGGCAGGCTGTGCCCGCCGGTCACCGACGGCGAGAAGCGCAGCGCCGCCAGGTCGACCAGGCTGCGGCGGTAGGTGGCCCGCCAGTCGTCGCTGTCGCACTCCAGCGTGGGCGCCTTCGCCAGCCAGGTCTCCAGGCTGTGGGCCATCCGCGCCTCGGCGCGGGTCGCCTCGTGGCCGCGGCGCGCCGTGACGGTGCTCCCGGGCCGCCCGCTCCGCCCGCCGCCCGGCCCGGCGGCCGCCCCGCCGACCGACACGGACAGCTCGACCCGCCACTCGCCGTGCGGGGCGAGGCGGGTGGTGAACGTGAGGCCGCCGTCGTCGATCCGGACCTCCCGGTCGCTGGCGATGACCGTCTCGCGGACGAACGACTCCCGGGCGTACCCGAGCAGGAGCTGCCGCTGGTCGACGCGCGTGTAGTGCTTGCCCTTCTTGCCCTGGGCGTTCTTCACGTCGAACAGGTCGGCGAAGTCCGCCGCCGCGTCGATGCGCACCGTCAGGTCGACCGCGTCGCCGGCGTGGTTGAGCACCCGGATCTCCTCGCGGAAACCGTGGGCGACCGCGCGCTGGCGGATGACCGAGAGGTTGGCGTCGACGTACACCGTGCCGGTGCCCGGCACGAGGAAGAAGCGCGACGCGTAGTACTGCAGGCTGTCCACCGACAGGGGGTTGAGTCGCTGGCCGTTGACCGTCAGCGACCAGGTGGACAGGTAGCGGGTGTCGGCGGCGAACAGGCCGGAGGTGTCGGTCGGCGTGGCGTTGATGTCGCCGCGGTCGTCGCTGACCACGAAGGTGTTGCCGTCCAGGATGGACACCGTGCCGCCGCTCATCGGGCCACCCCGCCCCCGGCGGTGCGCCCGGCCACGTCGCCGGGCGCCGCGTCGCGGCTGCGTCGATGCTGCCGGGCGCGCATGAAGCGCTGGAACAGCACGAGCAGCTCCGGCCGCTCCTGCGTGGTGGTCACCTGGCCGCGCAGCATCGCCGCCATCATGTTCGCCTCCCCGGTGACGAGCCGGTTGAACAGCGCCTGTTCGGCCCGGACCACGCAGTCCGCGCGTCCCTTGCGGCGGGAGACCGCCGGAACCCCGTGGCTGATCGTGACGAGCCAGCTCGCCGTGCCGGCGTCGGAGTCCAGCTCGAACCGGATGGAGCCTTCCGCCCGCCGCAGGAGGGGCTGGTAGCCGCTGTCGGCCAGCTCCCGGAAGAAGACCGTTGCTGCGTCGCCCATGAAACACCACCCCGTCGCGTCCGCCCCCGCACCATATCCCGGGTGGGGGCGCACGCGTGGCGAATCGCGACCAACCGCGCGGGCCCGCCACGGGCACGGCGCGGGCGCGCAGGCACCGCGGCGGAGCCGGCCCGCAGGCACCGCGGCGGAGCCGGCGCGCGCGGCGCGCCGGCTCCTCGGGACCGCCACCGGCGGTCAGCAGCGGTGAGCGGACTCGAACTGGTCGTTCCACGCCGCGCCGACGTTGTCGATGAGCGCGCCCGACGCCACCTCGTAGCGCCCTCCGGACAGGTTCGTGGAGGTGTAGAAGCACCAGTCGTACGGCGTGCGGTTCCACAGCGAGGTGGCCTTGTCGCGGAACGGCGACGCGAAGCAGCTGTTGAAGTCGTAGCACCCGGTCTTCAGGTAGATGTACTTGCCCTGGTGGTATGCGTGCTCCCAGGCGCACATGTAGTTGTCCGGGCAGTCCGACAGCCCGTACGTCGCCGTCGACCGGTCCGCCGGTGCCGCCGCGGCCGGCGGGGCCGCCACCGTCGGCGACCACAGCAGCACGGCGGCGACCACCGCGGCGCCGCGGCGTGCGCGCCGCCTGTCGATCCTTGCCATGTGATGCTCCCTTCGCGTCGCGGTCAGCAGGTGTGCCAGCCGTCCCAGACGTGCGCGGACCGGAACCGGTCGTTCCAGGACAGCCCCACGTTGGCGATCTGCGCCCCCGGGGACACCGCGTAGCGGTGGCCGGTGTAGCCGGTTCCCGTGTAGAAGCACCACGTCACGCCCGTGTCGTTGTAGAGCGACGTGGCGCGGTTGCTGAAGTCGGACGCGAAGCACGCGCCGAAGTCGTGACAGCCGACGGCCATGTAGATGAACTTGCCCTGGTGGTATGCGTGCTCCCAGGCGCACATCCGGTCGTTCGGGCAGTCGTGCAGGTCGTACTGCCGGGCCGCGCCGCCGACCGGGCCGGCGACCGGGCCGGCGGTGGCCGGTGCCGCCGGCAGCGCCAGTCCGGCCGCGGCGGCCAGCGCGGCCACGGCGGTGCTCACCGCGATCCTGGTCCGGGCGCTGACGTTCACCATCGCCGTCAGCACTTCTTCGCCGACAGGAACGCGTCGTTCCAGGACTCGCCCAGGAAGGAAATCTTGGCGTCCCGGGGCACCCGGTACTCGCGCCAGGTGTAGTACGTGCCGGTGTAGAAGCACCAGGTGTAGGACGTCCGGTTCCACAGCGAGGACGCCACGTCGCCGAAGTTGGTGGCGAAGCACTTTGTGAAGTTGCTGCACCCGGTGCCCATGTAGATGAAGCGGCCGCCGTAGTGGGCGTGCTCCCACGCGCACATGTTGTTGTCGGGACAGTCGGTGTCCGCCCAGGTGCCCGCCGCGCCGGCGGGAGTGACCGCGGTGGCGGGGGCGGGTCGCTCGGCGGCCGACGCCGGCCCGGCGGTGAAGATCAGCGCGGCGGCGACGAGGCCGGTCAGCGCCGCGAACCTGGATCTCAAGGTCATGTCTGTCCTCCTGCGGCTCCGAGCCCGTGGGGTTCGGGCGGGTCGACGCCCGCCCCGACGGGGAGTCTTCGGCCCGCTGGCACGGGCCCTGACCCGTCCTGTGTAGCCGCTCGGCGTTGTTCGCGGTCGGTGCCGGCACACCGGACAACAACCGTCGAACAAGCGGGGGTCCACGCCGCCGGGCCCGGCCGTGCCCGCCGCCCGGTCGAGTCGACATAAACCGCAATGTGTTTACTGTGGTTGACGCGGCAAACCCGAGTTCCTAGGGTCGACATCGTGCGCGCAGTCGACGGGGAGCGGTTGACGGAGCCGTCCGCCAGCCGCCGGCTGCGTGGGCCCGACGCGGGCCGCGGGTGGTGGGGACTGGATCGGTGTACGCGGGGGCTCGTCGCCGGGGCGAGCGGCCCGCGCGGTGCTTCAGCCCCTCACCTACCCCGCGGCGAGCGGTGCGCACGGCAGCCGGGTGAACCCGCGGATGGTCAGGCTGTCGCGCCGTTCGGGCGGCCCGGACAGGGCCAGCTCGGGAAAGCGGCGGACCAGGGCCGGGAGCGCCACCTGCGCCTCCAGGCGGGCCAGGGGCGCGCCCAGGCAGTAGTGGATGCCGCCGCCGAAGGACAGTGGTGCGCTCTCCGCCCGGTCCAGGCGCAGCTGGTCGGGCTCGGCGAAGCGCCGGGGGTCCCGGTTGCCGGCGCCCAGGTAGGCGACGACCCGCTCGCCCTCGGCCACCGTGCACCCGCCCAGCTCGATCGGCTCCATGACGACCCGGCCGATCAGCTGCACCGGACCGTCGAAGCGCAGCAGCTCCTCGACGGCGCCCGCGGCGAGGTCCGGGCGCTCGCGCAGCAGGCGCAGCTGCGCCGGGTGGGCCGACAGGGCGACGAGGCCGTTCGCGAGCAGGTTGGTGGTGGTCTCGACGCCGGCGGCGAACAGCAGCGCCGCCATGGTGAGCAGCTCCTCCTCGTCGAGCCGGTCGCCGGCCGGTGCGTCGGGCTCCTCGTCCGGGGTCGCGTCCCCTGGCGTCCCGGCGCCGGCGAGGGCGCTGAGCAGATCGTCGGCGGGCGCGCGTCGCCGCTGCGCCACCAGGTCGGCCAGGTACTCGCGGATCCGGGTGGCGGCCGGGTCCGCCCGGCTCAGCACGTCCGGAGTGATCACCTCCAGCACCTGGCTCCAGTCGTGCACGAGCCCCTGGAACTGCCCGCGGTCGGCGGCCGGGACGCCGAGGAGCTCGCCGATGACGCCGGCGGCCAGCGGAAAGGCGAACTCACCGACGATGTCGGCCTCATCGGCCAGGCCGACGAGCAGGTCGTCCACCATCCGCTCCACCGCCGGCCGCAGCGCCCGCACCCGCCGGGCGGTGAAGGCGCGGCCCACCAGCCGGCGCAGCCGGGTGTGCTCGGGCGGGTTGAGCACCAGCATGCTCGTGAACAGCTGGCGCAGCGCGGGGTGTTCCGCCCAGTCCGGGAAGCCGGCGAACGCCAGGATGTCGGCGGGCGGGTGGCCGAGCCGCGGGTCGCGGGCCACCGTCGCGCAGTCGTCGTACCGGGTCACGACCAGGGCGCCGTCCGCGGCCCGCACGACCGCGGACAGCTCCCGCAGCCGCGCGTACCGCGGGTACGGGTCCTCCCGGCCCACCATCGTCGTCAGCTCGTCCAGCAGGGCCGCCACCTCGGGGCTCTCCAGCACCGTCGGGCCGGCGGATCCGTCGCCCATGGGTCGCTCCTCCCGTCGTGCCGTGGCTCGTCCGTCCGTCGGCCCGCCCGTCTGTCGGCGCCGTCCGTCCGTGGACCGGCCCGCGCGGCCGGGCCGCCCGTCGGTGGGCCGCCCGTCGGTGCCGCCGGGGCACCCGGGCGGCACCGGCGGGCTCCGTGCCCGAGAATGGCATCATGGACCCGGCGCTGTGGCTGATCCAGGGCCTTCTGGCCATTGTGTTCGTGGCGGCTGGTGTGGCGAAGCTTCTACTGCCCAAGGAGCGGCTGCACGCGCGGATGACGTGGACCCGGCACTGTGGGCAGCGCGCCGTGTGGACGATCGGCGCGCTGGACGTCCTGGGCGGCGTTGGCGTGCTCGCCCCGGGGCTCACCGGCGTCGCCCCCACGCTCGCCGTCGCGGCGGCGGCCGGGCTTGCGCTGATCATGGTGGGCGCCTTCGTCATCCATCTGCGTCACGCCGAGTACGCCCGGGCCGCCCTGACCGTGCTGCTGTTCCTGTGCGCGGTGGCCGTGGTGGTTGGCCGCTCCGTCATCGTGCCGCACTGACCGGCCGCCGCGCCGTCCGGCGCCACGGCGGACTCAGTGGCACGACGCGATGCCGCAGTCGCCTCCGCGGTCGGCGGGGGGGCCGGGCGCGCGGCCCTCCGGCGGCGCGGTCCACCAGGTGACGAAGTCGGCCGGCTCGTCCCGGCCGAGGCAGGCGCCGACGCGGCTCATCCAGTGCACCTCGTCGGTGAGGTCGGCCCCCACCGCCGTCCACCGGGCGTCGCCCGGCGCGCGGCCTCCGGTCCGATACCGGTGCAGGGCCAGCCGGATGCAGCACGCCTCCGCCAGGGCGAGGTGCTCCGCCGCGCCGGACCCGCGGGCGGCCAGGAACGCGGCGGCGGCCGCCGGGGCCTCCGCCGGCAGGTAGTCGCGCAGGACGAGCAGACCGTCGCGGATCTCGATGACCCGGCGGTAGAGCCGCAGGTGGGCCTCGTGGAGCGCGAGGCGCTCGGCCACGGCGGGCCGGCGCCCCAGCAGGACCAGCTCGGGGAACGCGGTGCGCATGAGCCGCCACAGCGGGTCCAGCGCCCGGATCGACCGGTGCGCCCGCACGGCGGCCCGCAGCCTGCCGGCGACCGGAGCGAGCGCGCCCGCCAGGGCCAGGAGCACGCCCAGGCCCCGGGCCGCGTCCAACACCGCAGCGGCGGCCGCGGTGGGCAGGGCCACGCCGCCGGCCTGGGCGACGACCACCACCGCCTTGTGAGCGGCGTACCCGCTGTTGAGCAGCAGGCCGACGGCGATGCACCGCAGGCCGACCCGCAGCGCCCCGGCCGGCGCCGTGCGGCCGGTCCGCCAGAACAGGGCGGTGGCGACGGCCAGAATGCCGCCGAGGTACGCCTCCAGGACCACCCAGTACGCCACCACCGACAGCGGGTCGGTCGGGGTGACGACGGGCGCACCGCGGACCCGGATGCCGTGCGGGGCCGACGCGGCCAGTGCCACGAGCAGCAGCAGGACCAGGCACAGCAGTCCCACCTGGACCGCCTGGGCGCGCGGCCGGACCCGGTACAGATCGGTGACCAGCGAGACGAACCGCAGCAGGAAGAAGACGCAGCCCACGGCGAGGAGGTGCGGCAGGAGCCGGCCGTGCTCGACCGCCCCGGCCAGGCGGTCCTGGACGCCGGGCGAGGCCGTGGTCTTCACGAGCGCGAGCAGGAACAGGGTGGCCCAGAGGGCCCGCTGCCGGGCGCTGCGGCGCAGGATCGGCAGCCGGGCCAGCACGGTGCCCCACAACAGGACCAGCACGCTCGTGTCGAGCACGGCGCGCACGCGGCTCAGCCCCGGTAGTCCAGCGCCTCGGCCAGCCTGCCGAGGGCGTCGCCGCGTGCCGGTCCGGCCGGCGACTCCCCGCGGACGGCGCGCGTCCGGATCAGCGAGGCGGTCAGCTCCGCCTCCCGCTCCTGTGCCGTGGTGTAGCTGACCCGCCCCAGGACCCTGGCGACCGCCGCCGGATCGAGGTCGGGCACCAGCGCCGAGAGCACCGACCGCCCCACCTCCGTGGCCACCGAGTGGCCGCACAGCATGTGACCCAGCTCGTGCAGCACGATGTGCTCCGCGTGCAGCCGCGACGTGCCCGGATCGTAGAAGACGTAGTCCGCGGTCCCGGTCGCGATCCACAGCCCGCACGGCGCGGCGGTACCCAGGTGCGGCACGCCCCGCAGCCACAGCCGGCGGCCGCGCCGGCGGGCCACGCCGGCGCAGAACTCACCCAGGTCGAAGGGGACCGGGATGGGGACTCCCTCAAGGCGTCGCTCGCAGTATCGGCGTAGCCGTCGCATGCCGGTCCCTTCAAGGCGTCGCGTGCGGCGACCACCGCCTCCGGTGCGCGCGGCCGCCGGTGGTGTGCCGGTCAGCTCGGCGACCCCGGCCCCAGGTGTGGCGGGTCCTGCTCCAGCCCCTCCAGCTTGCGCACCTGGCGCATCATCGCCGTGATGATGCGCAGGCTCTCGGGGGACAGCCCGGCCGCCCGGAACGCCACCTCCCGCACGCCGGCGTCCGCCATGGCAACGAGCAGCTCGACCTGCTGCTCGATGCGCCGGGCCCCCGCGTCGTCGGCGAAGAAGTAGGACACCGGCACACCGAAGAAGTCCGCCAGCGCCTCCAGGTGCTTCAGCGTCGGGTTGTCACGCTCGCCGCTACGCAGCAGCGAGATGTAGCTGTGCGTGATCTCGTACTTCGTGTCGCCGCGGGCGGCGGCCGCCGCCGTGACGGCGCTGGCGACGTGCCGGGAACTGAACGGCTCCCGCTGGCCGGGGTGGAGGGTCTGGAACAGGTAGTTGAGCTTCTCGGCCAGCGTCCGTGACCGGGACGGCCCGTCGTGGTGCGACACGTCTGCTGCGCCCCTTTCGAACGGCCGCCGCTGCCGTCGTTGCCGCCCGACCCTACCGCGCCGCGCGCATCGACGGCGCGGGCGCGGCGCGGTAG
>DATMJT010000013.1:0-12050 GCA_035553735.1 Pilimelia sp. | reverse complement strand
CTCCGAGCCCGGCTGGGTGGAGCTGGCCGACCTGCCCGGCGACGACCTGGCCGAGGACGACGGCGCGCCCGCCGCGCCGGTGCCGGTGGTGGCCGTGGTCGGGCGGCCCAACGTCGGCAAGTCGACCCTGGTGAACCGGATCATCGGCCGGCGCCAGGCGGTCGTCGAGGACGTGCCCGGGGTGACCCGGGACCGGGTGCCGTACGACGCCCAGTGGTCCGGCCGCGCCTTCACCGTCGTGGACACCGGCGGCTGGGAGCCCGACGCCCGGGACCGGGCGGCCGCGATCGCCGCCCAGGCCGAGGTGGCGGTTGCCACGGCGGATGTCGTCGTGTTCGTGGTCGACGCCACGGTCGGCGCCACCGACGTGGACGAGGCGGCCGTGCGGATGCTGCGGCGCAGCCACAAGCCGGTGATCCTGGTGGCCAACAAGGTGGACAACACGGCGCTGGAGGCCGAGGCGGCCAGCCTGTGGTCGCTGGGCCTGGGCGAGCCGCACCCGATCTCGGCGCTGCACGGCCGCGGCTCCGGGGAGCTGCTGGACGTCCTGCTCGACGCGCTGCCCGACCCGCCGCCGGTGCCCGAGCCCGGCCCACGGGGACCGCGGCGGGTGGCCCTCGTCGGTCGGCCCAACGTCGGCAAGTCCAGCCTGCTCAACCGCCTGGCCGGGCAGGAGCGCGCGGTGGTGGACGCGGTCGCCGGCACCACCGTCGACCCGGTGGACAGCCTGGTGCAGATCGGCGGCGAGACCTGGCAGCTCGTGGACACCGCCGGCCTGCGCAAGCGGGTCGGCCAGGCCAGCGGCACGGAGTACTACGCGAGCCTGCGCACCGCGGCGGCGATCGAGGCCGCCGAGGTGGCGGTGGTGCTGCTGGACGCCAGCGAGCCGATCAGCGAGCAGGACCAGCGGATCCTGACGATGGTCGCCGACGCCGGCCGGGCCCTGGTGATCGCCTTCAACAAGTGGGACCTGGTCGACGCCGACCGCCGCTACTACCTGGAGCGGGAGATCGAGCGGGAGCTGCGCCGGGTGCCGTGGGCGCTGCGAGTGAACATCTCGGCCAAGACCGGACGGGCGGTGGACCGGCTGGCGCCGGCGCTGCGTACGGCACTGGCCGGCTGGGAGCAGCGGGTGCCGACCGGCCGGCTCAACCAGTGGCTCACCGCCCTGGTGCAGGCCACGCCGCACCCGGTGCGCGGGGGACGGGCCCCGCGCGTCATGTTCGCCACCCAGGCCGGCACCCGGCCGCCGCGGTTCGTGCTGTTCACCACGGGGCCCATCGACGCGGGCTACCAGCGTTTCGTGGAGCGCAAGCTGCGGGAGGAGTTCGGCTTCGCCGGCAGCCCGGTGGAGGTCACGGTGCGCCCACGCAAGAAGGTGGGGCCGGGCGGCCGGGGCAAGGCACACGGCTGAGCGGCCCCACCCGGCGGGGCCGCCCGCTGTGCCGCGGGCGGCACAGCCCACCGCTGGCGCCGACGGCGGGTTTGCCGTCCGGGCCGACCGGTAGTGGCGTGTGGTCACGACGCGGTCGGGAGAGCCTTGCTGATCTTCCTAGGACGGTGTAGGCGCAGTGACCCAGACCCCGTGTGCCGCGGCACCGGCGAGGCCGGTGCGACGGGAGGTGGGGACTGCGCTACGCTGTAGCGGCCGCCGTGCGACGTGGGTGCTCGCCGGCGACGGGACGTGGCGCAGTTTGGTAGCGCACTTGACTGGGGGTCAAGGGGTCGTCGGTTCAAATCCGGCCGTCCCGACATGAGTAGGGCCCTGGCCGGTAGTGATGCCGGTCGGGGCCTCAGTTTGTCTATGTGATCGTGAATCACGAACGCCCAAACGCCTGGGCGCGATCAGATTCGGATCGCTTCCAGCAGCAGCCAGAGCGGAACGATGGAGGAGTCCGGTGGGCGCGGTCGGTCACCACACCGACACGTACCATGTGATGACCGAACGGTTCGGGCACCGTCCTGGCGAGGTACGGCTTGACCTGTGGAGGCGCACGGAGCCGAACGGTTGTTCCTCGATCTCCCAGCAGTGGATCGAGTGCCCGGAGAGCGACACCGAGTCGACAGGTAGATCGAGCAGACGGCTCGCGACATGATCAGCGCGGCCGAGACCCGGGATGCCGAGAGCCAGAGCTAGCACCCCAGCCGCGCGGAGCCGTACCGGGTACAGCGGGTCGCCGACAAAGCCGGCCTCACCGTTGCCGGATGTGCACCCCGGTGTTCGACCAGAGCACGGCGGTAGGGCACGGACGAACCGCTCGTTGTCAGTGCAACGCCCTGACCCGGGCTGAGGCCGGTCAGGGCGTTGCAGTCTCGCTCGGCGGCGTCGAGCACCACCGACTTCTATGCGGCGGTGTTCGGCCGATCGGTGCGACCGTTTGGATCATCCGCCGCCGCACCGGCAGAGCCGTCGCGACAACATCCGGTCCGGCGGTTACGGGCTGAGGTCCCACAGCAGGCGGTAGTAGGCAATGCGCTGCGGGTTGGGGGCAATTCCGTATGCCTGGAGTAGCGTCGGCTGCCACCCGGGTCCGTAGTTCCATTCCAAACTCCACGTCGCCACGGCGAGGTCGGCCCACCTGTCGGCTATGCCGAGTTGACCCAGATCGACGTGGCCGCACCAGCGGCTGTCCTCGCCGATGAGCGTGTTGGGTGCGCATGCATCGCCGTGGCAGACGACGAGCCGATCGACCGGCGGCACGTCTTCCAGGCGGTGAATCACCTGTGCTGGCAACAGGCCAGCATGGTCTGGATGCCACCGCGCCGGATCGCGCCATCGGCCATGGGCACGCACGCGATTCAACCGATCATGGGCTGACCATGAGAAGGGGCATCCCTCGACCGGAAGCCGCTCGTGGAGCGCACGCAGCCCTTCTCCGATTGCGGTAGCTGCCACGCGAGGATTCGCTGACCACCGGTCGGCTACCGCGTTCGAACCCGGTAGCGCAGCCGTCTCCATCCACTCACCACTCGAATCCGCTCCGGCCCGGACCACCCTCGGTACCGGAGTGAAGTTGACCGCCCAGCGTAGCCGCGCCACCTCCGCCTGTAGGTCAAGCCCACTGCCCGTGGGAGCCCACTTGACGAAACGCCGTCCCGCCGGTGTGTCGATCTCAAAGGTCAACCCCCCGAGCTCGTTGCGCCACACCGGCCGTATCGGATGGCCATCGGCCACGGACGCCACCGGCGGGGGAACGGGAACGTCCGATCCTGGAACACAAGCCATCACGACCCGCAGCCTGGCACACCAGCCGGTAACGCCGCCTGCGGGTTTCTCGGCCCCCCACTTGACGGCTAGAGAGATCGGAGGTGTTGCCAGCCCCAGTTCTGTGACGTGCCTCCGGCGGGGCACGCACATCGCGGCGGTCCGCAACCGACCCGCATCTGGGCTGCACCGCGCGCACAACACCGGCCGGTCAGAGTGGCAATTAGCGGCCCGGCACGGACCTCAGGCCACCGACACAAAGTCATAGGGGTGCAGTCTCTTATGCGGACCTCGCAGCGGCATGCGCAACGCCGGCCCGCGCTCACTGGCCAGACGCGCCGCCTGTTGGTGATGCTGCTGCCCGCCGTCGCGCTGGTCGCCGGGCTCGGCACGCCGGCGCACGCCACCTCCCGGCTGGTCGCCGTCTCGTCGGTCGCCGAGCTGCGCACCGCGGTGGCCAACGCCCAGCCCGGCGACGTGATCTCCCTCGCCGACGGCGAGTACCCCGCCGACACCGTGATCGAACTGTCCCGCTCCGGCACCGCGGACGCACCCATCACGCTCACCGCCGAGAACACGGGCGCCGCCCAGATCAGCGGAGCGGCGGGCCTGAAGCTCAGGGGCGCGTACCTGGTGATCCGGGGCATCCGGTTCACCCAGGCCACCACGCTGAGCCTGCCGACCACCTCGCATCACGTCCAACTGACCCGCAACGTCTTCCAGCTGCGGGACCCGGCGAAGGACTACGTGATCGTCTCCGGCGACGACGTGCAGGTGGACTACAACACGTTCCAGAACAAGCAGACGGTCGGCGTCTTCCTCGCCATCTCCGGCCCAGGGACCGCCGGAATGGCCCAGCGCACCTGGGTACACCACAACCACTTCATCAACCACTCGTACTCGGGCAGCAACGGTGGCGAGTCGATCCGGTTGGGCACCAGCGCCCGCCAGCACAGCTCGGCGTACGCGAAGATCGAGAAGAATATGTTCTCCGCGGCCGACGGCGACCGCGAGGCGATCTCCGTCAAGAGCGCCGACAACCTGATCCGCTACAACCGGATCGACAACAGCTTCGGCACGATCACCCTGCGCCACGGCAACCGCAATCGGGTCGAGGGCAACCTGCTGATCGGCGGTGCCACCGGCATCCGCATCTACGGCAACGACCACACCGTGGTCAACAATGTCGTGCAGAGCAGCAGCGGCACGGCGGTGAGCATCGCCGGCGGCGACCTGCGCGACGACACGGACAGCAGCACGCGGCACGACGCGGCCGACAACGTGCTGTTGGCCTTCAACACGCTCGCCTACAACGCCAGCAACATGATCCGGCTGGGTGACCACAACCAGCCGTACGCGCCCCAGCAGATCACCATCGTCAACAACGTCGTGCGCGGGTCCACCGCCACGATGGGCACCGCCGCCCGCGTCGAGGGCCCGGTCACCGCGACCTGGCGCGGCAACATGCTGTACGGCGCGACCGCCGGCGGCACACCGGCGAGCGGCTACACCGTGGCCGATCCCGAGATGGTCCTGGACCCGACGGGCATCTACCGGCTGACGGCGGACAGCCCGGCGGTCGGCGCGGCCGTCGGCTCGTACGATGAGATCAGCCGGGACATGGACGGCCAGGCCCGCCCGGCGCTGCGCAGCATCGGTGCGGACGAGGTGGTCACCGCTCCCGTCACGCACAAGCTGGTGACCGAGACCGCCGTCGGCCCGGCTGCGACTGAGGCCGCCCCGGCCCCCCACAAGACCGTCAAGGCGCCAGCGCCCCGCAAGGTCGTCAAGGCGCCAGCGCCCCGCAAGGCCGGGTCGGCTGCACGTCCTCGTCGGTAGCCCGTTCCAGCGCGGCGGCGGGGCATCACTACGGACCGGCACCCCCGCCGGACCGTCCACGCAACACCCGCCGGTCACGGTACGTACAGTGGCCAGGCGTACCGATGCCCGGCCGGCGAGCGGCTACCGGATCGCGGACCCCAAGCTGGTCCGGGGCACCGCGGGCATCTACCGGCTGGACCCGGGCAGCCCGGCCATCGGCGCGGTCGGCACGTGGGTGTCGGTCACCCACGACATGGACGGCCAGGCACGGCCGTTGCGGCGCAGCATCGGCGCGGACGAGGTGGTGGCCGCCCCGGTCACCCGGGACCCGCTCACGGTCGGCAGCGTGGGCCCGGCCGCGGCGCGCCACCTCACGGTGGCGTAGGCCCGCCCGGTCAGCCGCACGGCCGACCGGGCTCCGCGTCGTCCTCGTTGGTCTCGCCCCGCTCCGCCCGCAGGTCGTTGCCGCAGACCGTGGCCTGCGGGGCGCGCATGAGCTTGAGGCCGTAGCCGTCGGCGTCGACCACGACGTTGCCGACCACCGTCGTGTCGACGCCCTGCTTGTCGGTGTCGCCGCCGATCCGGATGCCGGCGCCCGAGCCGCCGTGCACGGTGTTGGCCCGCAGCGTGCCGTGGTTGGCCCGGATGGAGAAGCCGGCGCCGTCCGGGTCGCGGCCCCCCGTGCAGTCGTTGCGCTCGATCAGCGTGTGGTCGCTGCCCTCCTTGACGTCGACGCACTCGGCCGGCGCGTCGATGCGGTTGTCGTGGATCCAGTTGTGCACCGAGCGGTCCGGGTCCCCGCCGGGGTTGCGGTGCAGCTGCTCCGGCGCCGTGCCGACGTAGACCCCCTCGCCGTTCTTGGACGCCTCCGGATCGAAGTTCTGCCGGCCGCAGCCGGAGATGCGGTTGTGCCCGACCTCGTTGCGGACCGACCCGTACTTGATCCGAATGCACTCCCCGCCGGTGTTGCGGATGGTGTTGTCCAGCAGGCGTACGCCCCGGGCGCCGTACAGCCGGATCGCGCTCTTCCCGCCGGACAGCTCGAAGCCGATGACGTCCAGGTGGTCGTGCGTGATCTCGATCAGGTAGGTGGCGTCGCCGCCGATGCGGGCACCGTGCCCGACCAGGTGGATGCGCCGGTCCGGATGGCCGGAGCGGACCGAGCGCAGCCCGCCGCGGTAGCTGCCCGGCCCCACCAGGATGGTGTCGCCCGCTTGCGCGGCCTCGATCGCCGACTGCACCCGGGAGAACGGCCGGCCCGGTTCGCCGGTACCGCGGCCGGACGCGTCGGCGGCCACATGCCACACCCGGCCGCCGGGCCGGCTGGCCTGGTCCCGCCGGGACCGGTCGAGCACGAGGGCCGCGACCAGCAGTGCCACGACGAGCACCGCGGCCAGGCTGACGCCGGCGAGCGCCACGTGGCGGCGCACCGGGCGCCTGCCGTGGGTCACGTCGCGTTCCGTACGCCCGGCGGCGGCTGCGCGACCGCGACATGGCAGCTCGGCGAGCGAATCCGCTGGGCCAGGTGCAGGAAGAACGCCACCACGATGAGGGCGACCCCGGCCACGGCGAGCATCGGCACGGGCGGCCCGGTCGAGGTCAGCGTGTTGTCCCGGCGCTCGCCCGGGTCGGCGCCGACGATGGCCGACCGGCCGTGGACGCGCGAGGCCTGCAGGTCGAACCCGGACGACCCGGCCACCAGCAGGCCGGTGTGGCGGGCCCGGATGTCCGCGCCGACGAGCAGTACGGGTCCGTCGGCCAGTACGACGCCGTACCGGGCGCCGGAGACGGTGACGTCGCGGACGTTGATCCGCCCTCGGACCAACATCCCGTCCCGGGACGTCGAGACCCGGTCGTTGGTGCTGGTCACGTCGAAGCCGCCGAGCACCATCCCGTACTCGCTTGCGCCGCTCACGTCGTTGCGGCTCAGCGACACCTCGGACACCCGGTCGCCGATCTGGATGCCGCGCCGCTGGTACGCCACCCGGTTCCGGCTGATCATGATGTCCCGGCACAGTCCGGCCACCCGGATGCCGTAGCGGAAGCGGACGCCGTACCGGTGGCCGGACACCGTGTTGCCGATGATCCGGACTCCGACCGCGTTCTGCAGCACCACGCCGTCGTTGTCCCGGTCCCCGTCGATCTCGTTGTTGGTGACCGTGATCGGCCGGACCAGTGCGCCCGGCCCCCGGGCGACGTTGTAGATCTCCACCCCGGTGCGGTTGCCGGTGATCCGGTTGCGGTCGATCGTCGTCTGCGGGGACCGGGCCGTCACCCGGACACCGACCCGGTTGCCGGTCACGTGGTTGCCCCGCACGGTTGTCCGCGCAGACTGCTGCACCACGATCCCGTCCCCGTCGTTGTCCCAGGACCGGTTGTCGGCGACCACGTTGTCGTCGGAGACGTCCATCATGATCCCGTTGGCCGCGTTGTGGTGCGACCGGTTGCGGGTGACGCTGCTGTGTACGACGTCCTTGGAGAAGATGATGCCGTGGGAGCCGTTGCCGTACGCCTCGTTGTCGTCGACGACGAGTTCGCGGCTGCCGGTGTGCGGGTCCAGGCCGTAGAGGTCGTTGCTGTGGAACACGTTGCGCCGGAAGACCACGCCGACCGCGGCGCTGGTGTAGGCGCCGAAGAAGTTGTGGTCGAAAGTGGAGTCTATCGCCGAACCGGTCGAGCCCGGCGCCCACGAGACGCCGTAGCCGTGGCTGACGTCGCCGCCGAGGTAGGAGAACTGCGACCGGTAGATGTCCAGCACCGAGCCCTGGTGCTTGTAGGCCACGAACGGCCGCCGCCGGTCGGCCGTCGTGTCCGGCCCTTGGCCGTCCCGGCGCCAGGAGAGCACCCGGGTGCCGTCGAAGCGGACCCGGGCCGCCACGCCGGAGACGTACACCTCGCCGCCGGACAGCAGCCGCAGCTCGCGCACCCTGGGCGCGGCGACGACCAGACGGGTCCGCGGGGCCTGGGTCAGCGCCACCCGCAGCAGGTAGACGTCGGGCTTGACCCGGGTCAACCAACCCGGGCGCGGGCTCCGGGCGACCAGGTCGGCGACGTCGGCCAGCGACCGCGCGCTGTTCGGCCGGCCGGTGGGGAAGTAGCCGGTCCAGATCTGCCATTCACCGTGCCACAGCGTCACCCCGCCGCGGTTCAGCACGATGGTGCGGCGGGTGGTACCGCGCAGCAACTCCGGCTTGGTGATGACCGCGAACTGGTGCGGGACCAGCTGCACGATGTGCCGGTGCAGCGCCTTGGCCGACGGGCGTTTCGGCGGCGGCGCCGGCGGGCCGACCGGCCCCGGCGAGACCGTCGCGGCCCCGGACGACCCCGCCGCCGCGCCCACCGAGTGCCCGTTCGGGGCGGGGACGGCGATCGCGCCGACGGCGATCGCCGTCAGACCGCAGCCGGCGAGCCTGCGGACCAGGCGTACCCGGGGCTTCAGCTTGTCCGACCTCATCGCGGCGCTCCCTCCCGCTGCGGCTCGGGCGCGGTACGGATGATCGTCTTGTGCTTGGCGGAGACCCGGACGTCTCGGGTGAGCCAGCGCTGCGTACGGACGGTCAGCAGCGCGAAGATCTTCACCAGCGCCATCACGAAGCTCATCCCGATGTAGACGGGCATCATCGTCACCAGGTGCGCGGGATGGCGTTCGAGGTGCGGGAGCAGCTTGGCCGAGCGGCTGACCAGCCACCAGCCGAGCAGGATGCCGACCATCACGTAGTGCCGATGGCCCAAGGCCACCAGCAGGTAGATCGGCGCCGCCAGCAGGGTGAACGAGCTGACGGCCTTGTCGATCATCCAGAAGGCGAGAAACGGGTGCCGCCACACCCAGGCGCCCCCCAACGCCCGCAGGTCACTGCGCCAGGTGTTGCGCGACCAGCGCAGCCGCTGTTTGAGGAAGGTGCGCCCGTCGGGCGGGAACTGCGACCAGACCCGCGCGGTGCGCTGCAGCACGGTGGCGTAGCCGGCCTCCAGCGTCAGGGTGGTCAGCCGCTTGTCGTCGCCGGACAGACAGGGCACTCCCCAGAAGGTCTCGTTCATGAACCGCTGGGAGCTCTCCAGCAGCACGTGACGTCGGTAGACGGCGGTGCGGCCGGACAGGCAGGAGACCGCCCGCCCGGCCTCCGACTGCGACGCCAGCTCGTGCGCGTAGCGGTAGTCCAGGTACATGTCGTTGAGTCGCTGCCACACCGTGCGCGGATCGGCGACGTTCTGCCGCGCGGCCACCCCGCCCACCGCCGGATCAGCGAACGGCATGCACAGGTGCCGCCCGCAGTCGGTGGCCCAGATCGTGTCCGAGTCCACCAGCGCCACCAGCGGCGTGCGGGCCGCCTCCCAGCCGCGGCGCAGCGCGTCCCGCTTGCCCGGCACATCGGTGGTGATGACCGTCACGCCCGGGTACTCCCCGGCGATCGCCTGCGAGGTGACGTCCGTGCGATCGATGACGCAGATGACCGCGTCGACGTCGTTGACCAGCCACGACTCCAGCGCAAACCGGAAGATGACCGGATCCTCCTGGTAGACCGGCACCACGATGGTCAGCGGCTCGCAGTGGTCGTTCACGACGGGCCGGTACAGGCTGGCCGGGATCTGCCGGACCACCCAGCTCGCCCAGCGGATCAGGCCGAGGACGCCGAGCGGGACGTACAGCACTAGCCAATTCATCCGACGGTGACCTTCTCCATGGCCTCCCGGAGGCCGAACTCGACCATGAAGTCGGCCCGACCGGCGCGGATCGCCGACCGGCTCAGTTCCTGCATGCGCTCATTGACCTTGTCCACCGCCGCGGCCAGCGGCAGATCGAGGCCCAGCTGGCCGGCGAAGCCGAGGAAGCCCTTGGTGTCCTTGGGCAGGCAGGCCCCGCCGTACGGGTTACCGCCGCTGATGCCGTACCCAGGGTTGTAGGACGCCTCCGCTGATCGCGCCACCACGCTGGCGACGGTGCCCACCTCGAGGCCGAGGGCCTGGGTAACCTGCCACAGCTCGTTCCAAAAGCTGATCTTCGCGGCGTTGAACAGGTTATGCGTGCACTTGATCAGCTCGCTCACCGTCGGGTCGTCGTAGCGGTACTGTTCGCCGCCGAAGGGTTGCAGCAGCTCCGCCAGCCGCTCCACCGTGCGCGGGCTGCGGGCGCCTACCACTGTCACGCGGGGGTGCAGGAAATCCTCGGCGGCGCAGCGCGCCCGCAGGAACTCCGGGTTGGAGGCCAGCGCGAATCCGTCACCCACCGCGCTGCCGGACATCTCCTCCAGCACCGGGCGGACCAGGCCGTCGCAGGTGCCCGGCGGCACCGTGGAACGGACCACCACCGTGTGGAAGCCGCGGCTGGCGCGCAGCGCCTCGCCCACCGCCCGCACACCGGCGACGATCGGGCCGAGGTCCCACCGGTAGCCGTCGTTGGGCGTGGGCAGGGTGAGGAAGACGATGGTCGGCTCGTCGCCGAGGTGGATCGTGTCGGCCGCGGTGAAGCCCTGGGCGTTCAGGGCCTTGACCCGTTCGGGATTGATGTCGACGAACGAGACGTCGTGCCCGTGGCGGGCCAGTCCCTTGCCGGTCGCCGAGCCGACGACGCCGGCTCCTACGATGCAGATCGAGGTCATTCGATCAGTCCCTCTCGTTGCCGGGCCGCTCCGTGGGCGGACCGTGTCCTGTCGAGCGCGACGCCGGCTGGGCCGTACGCGTCTCGGGGTGCCTTCCCGCCGGACGGGCGTGCTCGTACGCCGGGCGATGTCTCGTCCGCTGTCGTCACTTCTCGGCTGCCTTGGTCACCGGCGATCTGGCCCGGGCCGCTACTGCACCGGACGCGCCGCGCGATGGCTTGGTCATCGTCGTCGGCTCGACCGGCGGCCCAGGGTTAACCCGCCCTTGTCGACCATAAGGGAAGTATTGGAAACAAGCCGTGAGATAGCATAATTGAGGAAAGTTGGATCGGCATACATGCAGCCCGTCTCAACGCGGGTGCCGATCGGCCTCGACGCGGTGCCGGACGAGGACGGCCGGGAGTCCCGGCCCACCGTGTCCGCACCCCGCGCGCTCTGCGAGTCGATGACCCCCGCTTCGGATTGCGCGAGATCGTGCCTCTGGTTGACGACCCGGCCACCGACGCGGTCGCGCACCACGCAGGCTGCGTGGCCTGCTGGTGGACAACCCGACCGCGCTGCTGCCATGGTGGCGGCCATAGACCGGGAACTGGAGGCACGGGCCATGGGGATCAGGCCGACGCCAGAGGGGCACCTCAAGGTGTTCGGCGCGCAGCTCTACGACGCCATCGGATCCGCCTACCCAGCGACGCGGCGGACCGAGCCGCGGATCGCCGCGCGCATCTGGGATGCGCTGGGAGACGCACGAACGGTACTGAATGTCGGGGCTGGCACCGGTTCCTACGAACCCCCTGACCGCGACGTCACGGCGGTGGAACCGTCGGCGGTCATGCGCGCACAGCGTCCCGCGGGCGCGGCGCGGTGTGTGTCCGCCGCTGCGGAGAGCCTGCCGTTTGCGGACCAGTCCTTCGACGCCGCGATGGCGGTCAGCACCGTTCATCACTGGCCGGACCCGGTCGCCGGGCTGCGTGAAATGCGGCGTGTGGCTCGCCGCGTGGTGGTGTTCACGTACGACGCCGATGGCACCGGCTGGCGCCAGCGGTTCTGGCTCACCCGCGACTACCTGCCTGAGTTCGCCGACCTTCTCGTCGGCTGGCCTTCACTGGCCGACCTGACCCGGGCGATCGGGGGCCGCGCGGAGCCGGTGCCCATCCCGTGGGACTGCGCTGACGGCTTCTTCGAGGCCTACTGGCGCCGGCCCGAGGCGTACCTGGACGACCGTGTGCGCCGCGCGGTATCGGTGTGGACCAGAGTCGGCTCGGAGGCCGAGCAGCGGGCGGTAAGCAGACTCCGCGAAGACCTTTCCTCGGGCCGGTGGGTCGAGCGCAACCGTGAACTCGTCGCTCTCGACGCGGCGGAGCTCGGCCTGCGCCTGCTCGTAGCCTGAACCGCGGGTGACCCAACGCCGCCACGGCGGTGACCCGAAC
>DATMJT010000012.1:0-3127 GCA_035553735.1 Pilimelia sp. | reverse complement strand
ACCCACCAGAAAGGAGCCCCACGATGGCCACCGCCACCGTGATCGGCCTGGACATCGGCTCCACCTGCATCCGCGCCGTGGAGACCCGCCGGAGCAAGGGGGGCCACACCCTGACCAACTTCGGGCAGGTTCCCCTGGTGCCCGGCACGGTCGCCGGCGGGGTGGTCCACGACGACAAGGCCGTCACCCACGCGCTGCGCCAGCTGTGGACCACCACCCGGTTCAGCAGCCGCGAGGTGGTGCTCGGGGTGACCAACCCGCAGGTCGTGGTCCGCGAGGTCACGGTGAACCACCTCCCCGGCAGCCAGCTGCGCGCCTCGCTGGCGCTGCAGGTGCGCGACGCGCTGCCGCTGCCGGTGGAGAAGTGCGTGCTGGACTTCTACCCCCTGGAGGAGTCCAGCGCCAACAAGACGGTCCGGGGCCTGCTCGTGGCCGCGCCCAAGGAGGCCGTCCTCACCCTGGTCCGCGCGGTGGAGGCCGCCGGGCTGCGGGTCGCCGGCGTGGACCTGGCCTCGTTCGCGCTGCTGCGGGCCACCTCCCGGCTGGACGCCCACGTCGAGGCCATCGTGGATGTCGGCGCCCGGTCGACCAGCGTGGTCGTGCACGCCGACGGCCAGCCGCTGATCGTGCGCACCGTGCCCCGCGGCGGCGAAGAGATCACCGAGGCGATCGCCAAGCAGCTGCACATCGCCCCCGGCGAGGCCGAGGCGCTCAAGTGCCGGGTCGGGCTGCGCAGCGCCAACCCCGCCCAGGCCACCGTGGTGGAGGACGCGATCCGCCCCCTGATCAGCGAGGTCCGCGGCTCGTTCAGCTACCTGGCCTCCGGCGAGCGGCAGACCCGGGTGCACCGGATGCTGCTCTGCGGCGGCGGCGCCTACCTGCCCGGGTTCGCCGAGCGGCTGGGCACCGAGCTGGGCGTCGAGGTGCACCTCGCCGACCCGATGGTCCGGCTGCGGGACCCGCGGCGCAGCCGCCACAACGGCCTCGAGCAGTTCCGCCCCTCGGCCGCGGTGTCGGTCGGCCTCACGTTGGGAGCAGCCCGATGACCACGACGATGAAGTCCACCGGACCGGGCGGGCCCGCCGGGCTGGCCGCCCCCGGCGCCCAGTCGCTGCGGATCGCCGGCATCGCCGCAAACCTGATGCCCGACGAGATCGTCCAGGAGCGGCGTACCCGCCGGATCCGGCGCGGCGTCATCGTCGGCCTGTCCGCCGTGCTGCTGGGCACGGCCGGCTGGTACGGGATCGCCGTGGTGCAGACCGCCGCCGGTCGGGTGGCGCTGGCGCAGGCGGAGTCGGACGTGGCCGAGCTGCGCCGGCAGAAGACCGACTACGCCGACCTGATCGCCGCGCAGGGCGGGACCGCCGCCATCACCGGCCAGCTCGAGCAGCTGATGACCACCGACGTGCGCTGGGCACGCGTGCTGGCCGAGGTGCGCGGCGTGGCGCCCGCCGGGGTCCGGGTGGAGGCGCTGGCGGTGAAGCTCACCAGCGAGGAGGACCGCCAGTCCGCCGAGGGCGGGCTGCCGGGCGTGACGGCGGCCAAGCCGATCGGCCAGCTCACCCTCAACGGCGTCGGGCCCGACCGGCAGGCCGTGGCCCGCTACCTGGAGGCACTGGCCGGGGTCCGCGGCCTGGACAACCCCTACCTGGGCAGCGCCACCAGCCAGGACGACGAGGTGCTGTTCACCATGCAGATCACGCTCACCGACGCCGCCGTCGGCGGTCGGTACACCCCCGAGAAGCGGACCGGAGGACGCTGATGCGCACCACTCTCACGGCCCGGCTCTGGCTGGCCGGCGGCGCCCTCGCCGCGGTGCTGCTGGTGGTCACCGGCTGGTTCCTGCTGGTCAGCCCCAAGCTTGCCGACGCGGCGGGCCTGCGCACCCAGGCGGACGACGTACGGATGCAGGTCGACCTGCTGAACCGGGAGCTGGCCACCCTGCGCGAGCAGAACCGCGACCTGGCCGGGTACGAGGCCAAGCTGGCCGCGGCCCGCCAGGCGCTGCCCCACCACGCGGCCCTGCCGGACCTGCTGCGCCAGCTGCAGGCCGCCGGCGAGGCGGCCGGGGTGACGGTCGGCAACCTCACCGTCGGTGGGCCGGCGGAGGTCAACGGCGCGTCCACCGAGGTGATCGCGGTGCCGGTCTCGCTCACCGCCGTCGGCACCGGCCCGGCGCTGGAGCGGTTCCTCGACCAGCTCCAGCGGCACCAGCCGCGGGCCATGCTGATCGACAGCGTCGCCTCGTCCGGCGAGGGGGCCGACGCCAGCCTGGCGGGCAGGTCGTCGCTGACCCTGGGGCTGCGGGTGTTCGTGGCGCCCGCGTTCTCCCCGCCGGCCGCCGGCCGGTGAGCCTCCGTCGGCCACCCGCGCGGCGCGGCGGCGCGCCGGGCCGGGCGGCCACGGCGGAGTCCCGCTCGATGACCAAGGGAGGCGGAGGCATGACTGAGCGCCGACCACCGCGCGACGACGCCGGGGTCACCCTCCTCGAGGTGATGGTCGCCATGACCATCATGTCCGTGTTCATGGCGCTGTTCACCGCGAGCACGGTGCTGATGTACCGCTCCGCGAACGACACCGAGTCCGCGGCGGAGGCCCAGTCCGAGGTGAACCGGGCCTTCGTCCGACTGGACAAGGAGATCCGGTACGCCGTCGCCATCAACCCCGGCTACCGGCGGGTCTCGGACAGCGCCTGGTACGTCGAGTACGCCACGACCAACTCCGGCGTCACCACGTGCACCCAGCTGCGGCTGATCAACGACCAGCTGCAGCGGCGCACCTGGACCGAGGACAGCAGCGGGGTCAGCTCCGCGCCGGTGGTCAGCTCGCCGCTGGCCAGCCGGGTCCGGGCCGCCAGCGGCACCGAGCCGCCGTTCGAACGCACCGCGCCCGCCGGGGCCGCCCAGACCCTGCGGCTGTACGTCGCCGCGCACACCGGCTCGGGCGCGCACGCCAAGGTCAAGGAGACCCGGGTGACCTTCAGCGCGCTGAACTCCGCACAGACCAGCCCAGACCTTCGGGTCTGCCTCGACGGCAAGGACCGGCCGTGGCCCGTTTCCTGACCTCCGCACCCACCCCGACCCGCCGACGAGGGTGACCAGCAGCGCCAGCGGCAGCGAGCCGGTGT
>DATMJT010000011.1:0-2746 GCA_035553735.1 Pilimelia sp. | reverse complement strand
GGGCGGGCGCGCGGAATCCGGTCACGGGGCGATTCTGCGTGGCGCGGGCGAACACGGCCAGGGAGTTTTCAGCCGGCGCCCCGCCCGGCATCCTCAGACGTTGAAGCCGAGCGCCCGCAACTGGTCCCGACCCTCGTCGGTGATCTTGTCCGGGCCCCACGGCGGCAACCAGACCCAGTTGATCCGCACGTCGCTGACCAACCCGCCGCCCGGCCCGGTGGTCAGCGCCTGACGGGTCTGGTCCTCGATGACATCGGTCAGTGGGCAGGCCGCCGAGGTCAGCGTCATGTCGAGGGTGGCCACGTTGTCCTCGTCGACGTGCACGCCGTAGAGCAGGCCCAGGTCCACCACGTTGATGCCCAGCTCGGGATCGACGACGTCCTTCATCGCCTCCTCGATGTCCGCGGTCGCGGCCTGGGCCCTCGTCGCGTCGACCGGGGTACCCACGTCGTCGCTCATGCCGTTGTCACCTTCCCGTCGTGCGCCGGCGGGCCAGCCGGCCCGATCCTGCGATCGCCCCGCGCCGCGGTCATGCGGCCGGGGACTCCTGCTCGGCGGCCGTGGCCCGCGCCACCGCGTCCTCCGCGGCCGTGGCCCGCGCCACCGCGTCCTTGAAGGCCATCCAGGGCAGCAGCGCGCACTTCACCCGCGCCGGGTAGCGGGCCACCCCGGCGAAGGCCACCCCGTCGCCGAGTACCTTCTCGTCCGGCTCCACCTGGCCCCGGCCGGACATCAGCGTCACGAACGCCTCGTGCACCGCGAGCGCCTCCGGCACGGCGCGGCCGGTGAGCAGCTCGTGCAGCACGCTCGCCGACGCCTGGCTGATCGAGCAGCCCTGCCCGTCGTAGGACACGTCGCCCACGGTGTCGTCGGCCACCGCCACCCGCAGCGTGACCTCGTCGCCGCACGTCGGGTTGACGTGGTGCGCCTCGGCGGCGTACGGCTCGCGCAGGCCGCGCCCCTGCGGGCGCTTGTAGTGATCCAGGATGATCTCCTGGTACAGCGCGTCGAGCTGCATCAGCGGAAGACCTTCCGTACCTGGTCGAGGCCCCGTACGAGCGCGTCGACCTCCTCGGTGGTGGTGTAGAGGTAGAACGACGCACGGGTCATCGCGGGCACCCCGTACCGGGTGCAGACCGGCCGCGCGCAGTGGTGGCCGACCCGGACCTCGACGCCCAGGGAGTCGAGCACCTGCCCCACGTCGTGCGGGTGCACCCCGTCGACGGAGAACGAGATCGTACCGCCCCGCCCGACGGGCTCCCGGGGGCCGTGCACCCGCAGACCGGGCACCGCGCCGAGGGCCTCCAGGGCGTACGCGGTGAGCGCCTGCTCGTGGCGGCCGACGGCGTCCATGCCCAATCCGGTCAGGTAGTCCACCGCCGCGCCGAGCCCCACCGCCTGCGCGATCGGCGGCGTACCGGCCTCGAACCTGGCCGGCGCCGCCGCGAACGTCGACTCCTCCAGCGACACCGTCTCGATCATCGAGCCACCGCCCAGCACCGGCGGCATCGCGGCGAGCAGCTCCGCCCGGCCCCACAGCACGCCGATGCCGGTGGGCCCGCACATCTTGTGCCCGGTGAAGGCGATGAGGTCGGCGTCGAGGTCCACCACGTCGACGCCGAAGTGCGGCACCGACTGGGAGCAGTCCAGCAGCAGCAGCGCGCCCACCTGGCGGACCCGCGCGGCGATCCGGTCGACGGAGTTGACCGTGCCGAGGATGTTGGACATGTGCACCAGCGAGACCAGCTTCGTCCGCTCGGTGACGAGGCTGTCCAGTTCGGACTCGTCGAGCCGGCCCTCCTCGGTGAGCCGGAACCAGCGCAGCGTCGCACCGGTGCGCCGGCACAACAGCTGCCACGGCACGATGTTGGAGTGGTGCTCCATCTCGGAGATGACCACCTCGTCGCCGGGGCCGAGCCGAAACCGGGGGTCGCCGGAGGGGTCCGCGGTGGCGTTGGAGAACGCGTACGCCACCAGGTTGATCGCCTCGGTGGAGTTCTTGGTGAACACCACCTCGTCCGGGCTGGGCGCGTTGATGAACGCGGCCACCTTCGCGCGGGCCCCCTCGTAGGCCTCGGTCGCCTCGGTGCCGAGCGTGTGCACCGAGCGGGAGACGTTGCCGTTGTGCCGCTCGTAGTGCTCGCGCATCGCCGCCAGCACCTGGCGCGGCTTCTGCGAGGTGTTGGCGCTGTCCAGGTACACCAAGGGGTGCCCGTTGACCTCCCGGTCGAGGATCGGGAAGTCGGCCCGCACCCGGGCGGTGTCCAGCCGGCGGGCGCCGGCGTACTGCGGCGCTCCCGCCGGAGTCACGAGGCTGGTCATCGGCGTGCTCCCTGACTCGATCGGTTGTCTTCGCGGCCTCGGCCGGCGGCTCAGCCGCGCGCCGCGCCCGCCCCGGCCACGTACCGCTCGTAGCCCCCGGCCTCCAGCTTCTCGGCCAGCTCGGGCCCGCCCTGCTCGACGATGCGGCCGGCGACGAAGACGTGCACGAAGTCGGGGCGGATGTAGCGCAGGATCCGGGTGTAGTGGGTGATCAGCAGCAGGCCGGTCCGCCCGGTCTCGCGCACCCGGTTGACCCCCTCGGAGACCACCCGCAGCGCGTCGATGTCCAGGCCGGAGTCGGTCTCGTCCAGGATCGCCACCTTGGGGCGCAGCAGCTCCAGCTGCACGATCTCGTGCCGCTTCTTCTCGCCGCCGGAGAAGCCCTCGTTGACGTTGCGCTCGGCGAAGGCCGGGTCCATCTCGA
>DATMJT010000010.1:0-2218 GCA_035553735.1 Pilimelia sp. | reverse complement strand
TGATCTTCTTCACGCCCTCGGCCAGCAGCTTCGTGGTCAGTGCCGGCACCTCGAGGGAGCCCTCGGCGTCCTGCCCGCCGGTCATCGCGACCGCGCGGTTGTAGAGCAGCTTGTAGGTGATCGACACCCCGGCCGCGATGCACGCCTGCACCGCGAGCTGCCCCGAGTGGGCGAACGTGCCGTCGCCGATGTTCTGGTACATGTGCCCGGCCGCGGTGTACGGCGCCTGGCCGATCCACTGCGCGCCCTCGCCGCCCATCTGTGTGATCGAGCTGACCGCGCTCGACTCCCGCCCGGTGAACGCCACCATCGCGTGGCAGCCGATGCCGCCGCCCGCGACCGCGCCCTCGGGGACGACCGTGGAGCGGTTGTGCGGGCAGCCCGAGCAGAAGTACGGCGTGCGGTTGACCGGCAGGAGCTCCAGCGTGGGCCGGGGCCGCGGCGGGGGCGCCAGGTCGACGTCCGGGAACCGGGCCAGCACCCGGCGCAGCGGGCCCGCGAGGATCCCGGCGGTGAGCTCCCCGGCCTCGGGGACCAGCGGGGCGCCGTCGGCGTCGGCCGAGCCGATCACCTCGGGCGCGTCGGGCAGCCCGTAGAGCGCGTCGCGCACCGCCGCCTCGACGAACGGCGACTTCTCCTCCACCACGAGCACGGTGCGCAGCCCGCGGGCGAACTCGCGCAGCAGCCCCTTCTCCACCGGGTGGATCATCCCCAGCCGCAGCAGGGAGATGCCGGCGCGGCGCAGCCCCTCGTCGTCCAGCCCCAGGTCGCGTAGCGCCTGGCGGACGTCGGCGAACGTCTTGCCGCCCGCCACGATCCCCAGCCGGGCCCGCGGCGCGGCCACCTCGACGGAGTTGACCGGGTTGGCCGCGAGGAACGCCCGCACCATCGCCCAGCGCGGGCCGTACATCTGGGCCTCGGCCGCGAGCGAGCCGGGCGGGACGAGCATCGGGTACTGCTGGTAGTGCCAGGGCGCGCCGTCCCACTCCAGCTCCGGCACCTCGACGTCGACCTGCCCCGCCGCGCCGTCGACGGTGAACACCCCGTCCGCGACGTCCGTGGTGATCTTCATACCGACCCACATGCCGGACGCCCGGGACAGGGCCACCCCGTAGCGGCCCAGCCGGACGACCTCCTCCGCCGAGCCCGGGAAGAGCACCGGCAGGCCGTAGCCGGCGAGCGTCCGCTCGCTGATGCAGGGGATCGTGGAGGACTTGCAGCTCGGGTCGTCCCCGGCGAGCACCAGCACGCCGCCCTTCGGGTGGGCGCCGCACATGTTGCCGTGACGCATCGGGTCGCCCGCCCGGTCCACGCCCGGGCCCTTGCCGTACCAGACCCCGACCGTGCCGTCGACGGTGCGCGCGTGGCCCGGCACCTCGACCTGGCTGCCCCACACCGCGGTGGCCGCCAGCTCCTCGTTCACCCCCGGCACCAGCGTGAGGCCCGCGGTCTCCCGCAGCTCCGTGGCCCGGGCGAGCGTCTGGTCCAGGCCGCCGAGCGGGCTGCCCTGGTACCCCGAGACGAACGACGCCGTGCGCAGCCCGGCGCGCGCGTCGGCGGCGTGCTGCTCGACGAGCAGCCGGGCGATCGCCTGCACGCCGCTGAGCAGGACCGGCCCCGCGCCCGCCCGGTACCGGTCGCCCAGGTCGAAGTCGACCGGTGCGCCCGGCGCGGCGGACCTACCCGTGTCCTGCAGCGTCATGCCTGCCTCCGCTCCGCTCGTCGGGCCGCTCATCGGACCGGTCATGGGCCGGTCACCAAGCCGAAGCCCCGACCCTAGACACGCCAGGCCCGGCGGCGCACCCCGTTCACGATCGTGGACCCGCAGCGCTACCGGCAGGTGCTGAGCCGGGTGCGGGTCGACGGCTACGCGGTGTCGCGCGAGGAGCACACGATGGGCATGTCCTCGGTCGCGGCACCGGTGCTGATCCGCCGCGGGGAGCGGCAGGTGGCGGTCGCCGCGATCTCGATCGTCGGCGGCACGTCGCGCGTGCTCGGTCCGCGGAAGGTGGCGGTGGTGCAGAGCGTGCGGCGGGCCGCGGCGGCGGTGTCGGCGAACCTGGAGCGGTCGCAGTAGGCGGGGCGCCGCGGGGCGGTGCGCCGCCGGGCCTGGCGTGTCTAGGGTCGGGGCTTCGGCTTGGTGACCGGCCCATGACCGGTCCGATGAGCGGCCCGACGAGCGGAGCGGAGGCAGGCATGACGCTGCAGGACACGGGTA
>DATMJT010000009.1:0-3773 GCA_035553735.1 Pilimelia sp. | reverse complement strand
CGCTCTCGCTGGTCACCCGACTCCTCTCGCGGCCGGTCCGCCGTCCACCCCGGCCGGCGGACCGGCCGCGAGAGGAGTCGGGTGACCAGCGAGAGCGTCGACGCCGTCGTCATCGGCGCGGGCCACAACGGACTGGTGGCGGCCAACCTGCTGGCCGACGCCGGCTGGGACGTGGTGGTGCTGGAGGCCACCGACGCCCCGGGCGGCGCGGTGCGCTCCGCCACGGTCACCGCGCCGGGCTACCTGAGCGACCTGTGCAGCGCCTTCTACCCGCTGGGCGTGGCCTCGCCGGTGCTGCGCGGGCTGGAGCTGGAGCGGTACGGGCTGCGCTGGCGGCACGCCCCGGACGTGCTGGCCCACCTGCTGCCCGACGGGCGCGCGGCGCTGCTGCGCCGCGACCCGGCGGGCACGGCGGCCTCCGTGGAGGAGTTCGCCGCCGGGGACGGCGCGCGCTGGCTGGCGGCGTACGACCAGTGGCGGCGGGTCTCCGACCCGCTGCTGCGCGGCCTGCTCAGCCCGTTCCCGCCGGTGCGGCCGGGGCTGCGGCTGCTCGCCGAGCTGCGCGTGGCGGGCGGGGTGCGGCTGGCCCGGCGGTTCCTGCTGTCCGTGGCCGAGCTCGGTGCGGAGATGTTCCGCGGCGACGGCGCCCGGCTGCTGCTCAGCGGCTGCGCCCTGCACACCGACCTGTCGCCGCAGGACGCCGGGGGCGGCGTCTACGGCTGGCTGCTGGCCATGGCGGGCCAGGAGTACGGCTTCCCGGTCCCCGCCGGCGGCGCGCAGCGGATCACCGACGCGCTGGTGGCGCGGCTGGCCGCGCGCGGCGGCCGGATCGAGTACGGCGCCCGGGTGGTCCGCGTCCCGGTGGGCCGCGGCACCGCCCTGGGCGCGGTGGCGGCCGACGGCCGGGCCTGGCGGGCCCGCCGCGCGGTCCTGGCCGACGTGCCCGCGCCCGCGCTCTACCTGGACCTGGTCGGCGCCGCGGCGCTGCCGCCCCGGCTGGTCGAGGACCTGGCCCACTTCCGCTGGGACGGGGCCACGGTCAAGGTGGACTGGGCCCTGTCCACGCCGGTGCCCTGGGCCAACCCCGCCGTGGCCGGAGCCGGCACGGTCCACCTGGGAGTGGATTCGGAGGGGCTGACCCGCTTCGCCGCCGACCTGGCCGCCGGCCGCGTGCCGGCCGAGCCCTTCGTGCTGATGGGTCAGATGACCACCGCCGATCCGGACCGCTCGCCGACCGGCACCGAGTCGCTGTGGGCGTACACCCACCTGCCGCACCGGCGGACCTGGGCGGGCGACGAGATCGCCGCGCACGCCGAGCGGATGGAGGCACTGATCGAACGCCAGGCGCCGGGCTTCCGGGCCGCGGTGCTCGCCCGCCGGGTCGCCGGACCGGCCGACCTGGAGGCGGAGAACCCCAGTCTGGTGGGCGGTGCGCTGGGCGGCGGCACCGCCGCGGCGTACCAGCAGCTGTTCCTGCGCCCGGTGCCCGGCCTCGGCCGGGCGGACACCGTGGTGGACCGGCTGTACCTGGCCAGCGCCTCGGCGCACCCGGGCGGGGGAGTCCACGGGGCGCCGGGGGCGAACGCCGCCCGCGCGGCCCTGGCCCGGCACCGCCCCCTGGCCGGCGGCCTGTACGGGGCCGCGATGCGCGGCGCCCACCGCCTGCTCTACGCCCCGGACCGGGCCACGACCGCGCCGTCCTGACCGCTGCGGCCGCTGACCCGCTGCCGTCTTGCCCACTGTCGTCCTGACCGCACCACCACGGCGGATACCGGCCCCGCGCGACCGCGCGCAGCAGGGTCGGTGATCTTGAATCACCCCCTGTTAGCCTCTGCCCGGCACACGGAGGGGAGGCGGTGCGCGATGGGCGTCATCGGAGCGTTCCTGGTGCGGTTCTGGGCCGAGGTGCGGCGCCAGTCCGCCCCGGCCACCGAGACCCGGCCCTTCCGCAACCTCCGCCGCGCGGTGGCCAATCTCTCGCTCATCCCGGCCTTCATCGTCGGCCCGGCGCCGTTGCTCGGCGACTTCCGCGGTGGGATCATCGCCTGTTGGGTGGCCTGCATGCTGGGCCTCGTGCTGGCCGCGGGTGTGTACGTCCGCGACCCCTGGATCTCCAAGCGGTTCGGCAGGGCGGCGTTCGCCCTGTCGGTGGCCGGCTTCGTCGGATACCTCCTCCTCTGGGAGCCGTCCTCGTGAGCCTCCGGGTGGAACCTGCGGGGCTCGATGCCTATGCAGCGCAGCTTGACGGGGCTGCCGGTGATGCCCGCCAGGCGCGGCAGTATCTCGGCCAGTTCGCCGATTTCGGTACCGGCTGGGGCGACCTCTGGGAGTTGGCCAGGCAGGCCCACAATCGTGCACTTGGTGTCGTCACTGCGGCGTTGGACCGCACCGCGCAGCAGCTCGACGCCTCGGGCAAGGAGCTCACGGCCGCAGCGCACTACTACCGGACCGCTGACGCCGCGGCGGCCCGGCGCATGGACGCCGCACTCCCCGGAGTCTGCGTACGCCAGGACACCACCCTCGCACAGGCGTGGGCAAGCAGCCCGTGCCCGCCCTGGTACGCCGACACCCGGGAGCCGGTGAGCCATCTGCGATCCGTCGACGACGTGACGTACTCGCACCCGCTGGGCTGGATGGACGCGCTGAGCATCTCGCACTGGGCCCTGGAGGCGTTCGACGCGGTCTTCGGCTTCAACCCGCTGGCCCGGATCCAGGAGTTCTTCATGGGCGACTGGCAGGCGCTCGCCCGGGCCGGAGTCGCCATCGGCCGGGTGGGCGACGCCGTCTTCGACGTGGGCTACAACGTACAGGGCGGCGCCGTGGCGCTGCGCGCGGACTGGACCGGCGCGGCCGCCGACAACGCCCAGAACCACTTCGTCGGCCTGGCCGACGACCTGGCCGCGATGAAGGGGCGGCTGCAGGCCATCGCCAAGGAGTACGGCCAGATCGCGCACGCCATCTGGAGCACGTGTGAAGGCCTCGGCGGCCTCGCCAAGGCCATGCTGGACGCGGCGATCATCGCGGGCATCGCCGCGGTGGCCGGGACGGTCACCGCGAAGACCGGCGTCGGGGCCGTCGTGGGGTACGGCGTCGCGGCCCTGGAGGTGGTGGAGATGCTGCGGCTGTGGAGTGCGGCGACCGGGCTGATGCAGGCCGCCTACAGTTCGCTGCAGGCCGCGACCGGGCTCATCCTCCGGCTGGCGAGCGACCTGGAGTCGGCGAGCCTGCCGGCAGCCTCGGGCGGCGCCGGGTACGACCACCCGCTCGTGGCGGGCTAGCCCGCCATGCCTGACCGCTCCGTGCCTCACGGCTCCGTGCCTCACGACTCCACACCGCGCGACTCTGTCACCGACGTCGCCGGCGGGGATCCCCGGCTTGCCGCGGTCCTGCGCGCCCACCTGCGGCGACTGGCCGAGGGACCGCCGGGGCCGCTGCGGGAAATGGCGGAGGGGGTGCTGCGCGGCGAGGTGGACCTGCGGCAGGCGGCGCACTCGCAGGCGTACGGCGCGGAACTCGGGGCTGCGTTCCGCCGGTTCTGGAGCGACTACCAGGCCATGAGCCAGCGGGAGCGCGACCAGCTCGTGGAGCGGACCCGCGAGCACTTCGACGGCGTGGTGGAGAAGCCGCCGCCGGGTCCGGAGTAGAGGGCGTACCACCATCAACGGTGCACCGGCAGTGTCACTGGCGTGGATAATCTCGCCGGTGTCGCCCGAACGTCGACTGGGGAGGGACCGATGGGTGGGACTTCGACGTCCGGTGGGGGTGTGGAGATC
>DATMJT010000008.1:0-10361 GCA_035553735.1 Pilimelia sp. | reverse complement strand
CCGCCCAGGACCGCCGCCTGCCGCGGATCCCGGAGCCGTGCGCCCTGGTGATCTTCGGCGTGACCGGCGACCTGTCCCGCAAGAAGCTGATCCCGGCGATCTACGACCTGGCCAACCGGGGGCTGCTGCCGCCCGGCTTCGTGGTGCTCGGCTTCGCCCGGCGGGACTGGGGCGACGGCGACTTCGCGGCGCTGGCCCGCGAGTCCGCCCAGCGGCACGCCCGCACCCCGTGGCGGGACGAGGTCTGGGCGCGGATCGAGGCCAACACCAAGTTCGTCGGCGGCTCCTTCGAGGATGACGCCGCGTTCGACACCCTGGCGGCCACGCTGGCGGAGCTGAAGGCCACGCACGGGATCCCGGGCAACGCCGCGTTCTACTTCTCCATCCCGCCGGCGGCGTTCCCGGTGGTGCTCAAGCAGCTGGAGCGCACCGGCATGGCCAGCAACGCCCGCTCCGGCGGCTGGCGGCGGGTGGTGGTGGAGAAGCCCTTCGGCCACGACCTGGCCTCCGCCCGGGAGCTGAACCGCCTGGTGGACAGCGTGTTCACCGCGCCCGACGTGTTCCGCATCGACCACTACCTGGGCAAGGAGACGGTGCAGAACATCCTGGCCCTGCGCTTCGCCAACGCCCTGTTCGAGCCGGTGTGGAACGGTCACTACGTCGACCACGTGCAGATCACCATGGCCGAGGACGTGGGCATCGGCAGCCGGGCCGGTTTCTACGACGCCGCCGGCGCCGCGCGTGACGTGCTGCAGAACCACCTCATGCAGCTGCTGGCGCTGACCGCGATGGAGGAGCCGACCAGCTTCGACGCTGCCGAGATCCGGGCGGAGAAGCTGAAGGTGCTGCGGGCCATCACCGTACCGGCCGACATCCACGCCGGCACCGTGCGCGGGCAGTACCTGGCCGGCTGGGTGGCCGGCGAGCGCGCGGTGGGCTACCTGGAGGAGCAGGGGGTGCCGCCGGAGTCGACCACGGAGACGTACGTGGCGGTCCGGTTGGGCATCCAGAACCGGCGCTGGGCCGGGGTGCCGTTCTACGTGCGCTGCGGCAAGCGGCTGCCGCGCCGGGTGACCGAGCTGGCGGTGCTGTTCAAGAAGGCGCCGCACCTGCCGTTCCAGCCCGCGGACGTGGAGATGCTCGGCCACAACCAGCTGGTCATCCGGGTCCAGCCGGACGAGGGCGTGGTGCTCAAGTTCGGGTCCAAGGTGCCCGGCACCACCATGGAGCTGCGGGACATCGCGATGGACTTCTCCTACGGCGCGGCGTTCACCGAGGCGAGCCCGGAGGCGTACGAGCGGCTGGTGCTGGACGTCCTGGTCGGCGACCGGACGCTGTTCCCCGACGCCGCGGAGGTGGAGGAGAGCTGGCGGGTGATCGACCCGCTGGAGGCGGCGTGGGCCGGACACCGGCCCGAGACCTACCGGGCCGGCGAGTGGGGCCCGCGGGCCGCCGACGCGCTGCTGGCCCGCGAGGGCCGGCAGTGGCGGCGGGCGTGACCGAACCGGGCCGGGCGGTGGGCGGACGGGGAGCGGCCCGGGCGACGGGTGGACGCGGACCGGGCCGGGCGACGGGTGGACGCGGACCGGGCCGGGCGGCCAGGGCGGCCGGGCGTGACCCGGGCCCGACGCCGGGCGGGGCCGGACGACGGCATCGAGGGAGGCGGACGTGATCGGGCTGTGGGACACCACCGGCGCCGAGGTGGTCCGGGCGCTGGCCGCCGAGCGGCGCAGCGCCGGCGGCGTGGCCAGCGGGATCGCGCTGAGCCTGATCGTCGTGGTGGACGAGAAGCGCGTCCGGGAGGCCGAGGCCGCGGCCACCATCGCCGCCGCCGCCCACCCGTGCCGGCTGCTGATCGTGGTGCGCGCCGACATCGACCGGCCGTCCAGCCGGCTGGACGCCGAGATCGTGGTGGGCGGGCGGCTGGGCCCGTGCGAGGCGGTCGTCATGCGCATGTACGGCCGGCTGGCGCTGCACGCCGAGTCGGTGGTGCTGCCGCTGCTGGCCCCGGACGTGCCCGTGGTCACCTGGTGGCACCGCGAGCCGCCGGAGCGGATCGCCCACGACTACCTGGGCGTGGTGGCGGACCGGCGGATCACCGACGCCGCGCGGGCCGCCGACCCGGTGGCCGCGCTGCACCAGCGGGCGCGCGACTACGCCCCCGGCGACACCGACCTGGCCTGGACCCGGATCACCCCGTGGCGCACCCTGGTCGCGGGCGCCTTCGACACCGCTGCCGCCGAGGTCGTCGGCGCCAGCGTCCAGGCGCCGCCCACCGACCCCACGGCCGCGCTGATGCGCGGCTGGCTGACCGCCCGGCTCGGCGTGCCGGCGCAGCTGGTGCCCGTCGACGACGCGCCCCGGATGCGCCAGGTGCGGCTGGAGTGCGCCGGCGGCGAGTGCCTGACGCTGACCCGCGAGGACGGCAGCGCGGTGTTCAGCCGCACCGGGCAGGCCGACCGGACCCTGCCGCTGGCCCGCCGGCCGCTGGGCGACGAGCTGGCCGAGGAGCTGCGCCGGCTGGACGCCGACCAGATCTACGCCGACGCCCTCGGCGCGGCGGCCGGGGTGCCCGACCTCAACGAGCGCACCGCGCGGCGGGTGCACGAGTGGAACGATCCGGTGACGACATGACCGAGACCGCGGTGGTGGTGCACGCCGACCCGACGATGCTGGCCGAGTCCGCCGCGGCCCGGCTGGCGGTGCGGCTGCTGGACGCGCAGGCGGCCCGGGGCCAGGCCGGCGTGGTGCTCACCGGCGGCGGCATCGCCGCCGAGGTGTACCGCGCCTTCGCCCGGCTGAGCGCCCGGGAGGCGATCGACTGGTCCCGGGTGGACGTGTGGTGGGGCGACGAGCGCTTCCTGCCCGCCGGCCACCCCGACCGCAACGAGACCCAGGCCCGGGCGGCGCTGCTCGACTGCCTGCCGCTGGACCCGGCGCGGGTGCACCCGATGCCGGCCAGCGACGGTCCGGACGGCGCCGACCCCGAGGCCGCCGCGGCCCGGTACGCCGACGCGCTGGCCCAGGCCGCCCGCCCCGGCCACGCCGCGCTGCCCCACTTCGACGTGCTGCTGCTCGGGGTGGGCGAGGACGGCCACGTCGCCTCGGTGTTCCCCGAGCACCCGGTCACCTACGAGACCCGGCCCGTGGCCGCGGTGCGCGGCGCCCCCAAGCCGCCGCCGACCCGGCTGACCCTGACCCTGCCGGCCCTGCGCAGCGCCGAGGAGCTGTGGCTGCTGGCGGCCGGGGCCGGCAAGGCGCCGGCGGTGGGCATGGCGCTGGCCGGGGCGGGCGCCACTCAGCTGCCCGCCGCCGGGGTGGCCGGGGTCAACCGCACGCTGTGGCTGCTCGACCGGGCGGCGGCCGCCCAGGTCTCGCCCCGACTGCGCAGCCTGCGCTGACCGGCCGCCACGCTCAGCGCGGCGGCCGCTCGGGCGGCGCCGCCGGCTCCCCCGGGGGGCCGGGCCGGCGGACGGCCGACCGCCGCGTTGCGTCGGCGCCCAGGCGCGCGCTGGCGGCGACCGTGCCCTCGGCCGGTCCCCGGCGGAGGGACTCGAACGCGGCGAGCCCCCGCGGCACGTTCGGCAACTCCTCGCGCAGGCACCGGGCCAGGGTCACGGCGTCCTCCAGCGCCATCGAGGCGCCCTGCGCCGCCGCGGGGGAGGCGGCGTGGGCGGCGTCGCCCACCACCACCATCGCGCCGTTGTGCCAGATCGGCGTCGTCGGGATGTCGTAGGAGTTGCCGCCCACCACATCGTCGCCGGTGGCCTCCACGACGGCCGCCGCCGGGGCCCGATCGTCGCGGAAGGCCGCCAGGACGTAGCGCCGCCAGTACTCCGCGGTGGTGGCGGTGCGCCGCCGCGGAGCCAGCTCCTCCCCGGGGACGCGGGCGAACCACCAGGTCCGCCCGTCCGGCGGCGTGGTGTAGCCGAAGAAGCCCCGCGACCCGAAGACCATGTGGTAGGCGTCCGGCGCGGTCGGCGCCGGCACCGCGTCGGCGTACCCGTAGACGACGTGCTGGCCGGTGTAGCGGGGGCGGGGTGCCGCCGGGTCGATGAGTCGGCGGGTCACCGAGTGCAGCCCGTCGGCCCCGACGAGGAGGTCGCCCTCGGCCAGGCTGCCGTCGGCGAAGCGCGCCACGACCCCGCCGCCGGGCCGCGCCTCCGCGCCGACGAGCCGCCGGCCGTGTTCGATCCGCACGCCGCGCGCCCGGGCCTCGGCGTGCAGCGCACGGTAGAGGGCCGCCCGGGTGAGCGTGCGTGGCCCGACGCCGCCGGCCTCCGCGATGGCCCGGTGCTCCAGGCGCTCGCCGTCGGCGCTGAACAGCTCGACCGAGGCGGCAGGGTACGACGCCGCCACGACCGCCCGGTCGGCGCCGATGGCCCGCAGCGCCGCCATGCCGTTGCGCATGATGGTGAGGAAGGCCCCCGCGTCGTCGCCGCCCGCCGGGTACGCCTCGTGGACCACGGCCTCGATGCCGACACCGCTCAGCGCGATGGCGGTGGCCGTGCCGGCGATGCCGCCGCCGCTGATGAGCACCCTCGTCATGGCAGTGCGTTCTCCCACCCGGTTCCCGCTGCGGCCGGTGCGACCGGCCTCGTGCTTCGATTCGGGAGTATCCTCCCAGCTGCGCGATGTCCCCCGTACTGCCGGGAGTGAGACGGATCGACATGGGTGAGCGGGCGCTGCGGAGACGCTGCCGGAGGCTGCTGCGGGAGCTGGACATCCGCCCGCCCCTGGACGTCGGCGAGCTGTGCCGCCGACTGGCCGAACGCCGCGGCCGCCCGATCCGGCTGGTGCCCTACCCGATTCGGGTCCCCGGCCCGTTCGGCCTGTGGTTCATGACCGAGGCCGCCGACGTCATCTTCTACCAGCAGGAGACGACCCGCCCGCACCAGGACCACATCATCCTGCACGAACTGGGCCACATCATCGCCGCACACCCGAGCGACGAGACCGACGACCCGGCGTGGGAGGCGGGCGCCCCGCGGCCCCCGTCGGACGGCGCGACGCGGATTCTGCGCCGCACCTGTTACGACGCCGCGTACGAGCGCGAGGCCGAGCTGGTGGCGACCATCATCCTGGAGTGGGCCAGCGTGCTCGACCCGCTGTACCGCTCGGCGCCCCCGCCCGGAGACCCCGGGGTCGAGCGCCTCGGGGCGTCGCTGGCACACCACCACGGGTGGATGTAGTGGGCGGCGTGGTCCTGACCGTGATCACCGCTGCCCTCTGGGCCGGCGTGACGAACCGGGTGGTCCAGCTCTCCCGGGTCCCCGAAGACCTGCCGTCCCGGGCCATGCTCGCCTGCCTGGGCTGCGTGGCGGTGATGTTCTCGCTGAGCCTCCCCCCGGTGCGGGCCGCCCTCGACGGCGTCAGCCCTGGCCTGAGGGTGCTGACGGTCAACCTCGGTACGATGACCGCGGCGTACTTCCTGCTCGCCTTCTTCACCTACTCCGTGCGCGGCCCGGCGGGCCGGCGCGCCGTGCGGTTGCAGGCGCTCCCGCTCCTCGGGGCGGCCGCCGTCGCGGCGACCGCGTGGTATCTGGCGCCCGGGCACGTCCGGATCGCTCCGGCCGACCCGGCGAACGGGGCGGACCGGCACGCCACCGTGTTCCTCCTCGCCGTGCTGGGGTACATGGCCCACGCGCACCTGCTGACCCTGCGGTGGTCGGTCGCCTACGCCAGGATCGCGCGGCTGGCGCGCCTGCGGCGCGGGCTGGTCGTCATCTGCCTCGCCCTCGCCGCCCTGCTCTGCGCCGACCTGACCAAGGCGACGCTCGCCGTGGCGCAGGCCTTCGGTGTGGTGGGGCCGCCGGCCGTCGGGCTGCTCCAGCCGACGTACCTGGCGTTCGTCGGCGTCGGCACGCTCGCGTTCGTGGTCGGGGTGAGCTACCCCGCGGTCGCCGGCATGGCGGCCGCCGTCGCGATCTGGCGGGCCCATCGCCGCTACCACCGGGAGCTGTGGCCGCTGTGGGACGCGATGCACCGGGAGTTCCCCCAGCTCGCCCTGTCCCGCCTGCCGCACCGGCAGGGGTTTGGATGGCGGGGCACCCACCGCCGCTTCTACCGGCGGGTCATCGAGATCCGTGACGGCCTGGTCCAGCTGTCGCCGTACTACGACCGCGCGGCCGCCGAGCGCGCCGCCGAGGCGGCCCGGCGGGCGGGCCGCTCCGGCTCCGACGTGGATGACGTGGTGCGGGCGACGCTCATCGCCGACGCGCTGTGGACCAAGCGCGGCGGCGCCCCGGTGGTCGAGGCCGAGGCCATCGCCCTCCCCGGCGGGTCGGACCTCGAGTCGGACGCGCGCTCGCTGGTGCGGGTGGCCCGGATCATCGCGCCGATGCTGGCGGGGCGTCCCCCGACTGGACGGGCGGACCGTCCACCCGCACCCGATCCGGCCGCCCCGTGATCGGCCGGATCGGGTGGGAGGGTGGCCGGCACCGCTTCATGCCGAGCGTCTTGAACATTATAGTTGTCCACTGACGACACAGAAGGGGCCCGGCTGTCCGTTGTGGTTAACCGGAGACGGCTTCCGGCCCGCGGACATCCGGCGCATCCCACGGTGCAGCGGAGGCGCAACGATGTCCGGCGACGAGAGACCGCGGGGGCACCGCCCCGGACCGACGACGCTGGCCGCCCGGCTCAACCGACTGTTCGCCACCGTCACCTGGACCGATTCCCGCGGCCGCCAGCGGGAGTACTCCACCCCACAGGTCGCCCGGGCGATCTGCGACGACCCGTCCCACGACACGACGATCTCCCGGGTGTACCTGGCCACCCTGCGCTCGGGAGCCAACGCCAACCCCACCGTGGCGGTGGTACGGGCGATCGCCAAGTTCTTCCACGAGCGGCGGCCGCCGGGCGCCCCGCCCATCACGGCCGCGTACCTGCTCGGCGAGGACGGCGGCCACGACGACGGCCAGGAGGACGAGGAGGCCCGCGAGCTGCGGCGCAAGCTCGCCGACCGCGAGGTGCGGATGATCGCCATGCGGGCCGGCGACATGACGCCGGCGGTGCGCCGGCAGGTGCTGCAGATGCTGGAGATCCTCGACCGGCCGACGGAGGGACCCGCGGGTTAGACAGCGGCGGCCGCGTGGTCTACATTTTTCGAGGCGCCGTTGCGAGTTCTTCCCCCGTGGAATTCGCAGCGGCGCCGTGCTGCGTTGCGGGCCCGGCCGGCGCCGGCCGCCTTACGCGCCGGCCGGCGGGCGCCGCCCCTGCGCCGCGCCCCGGTATGCTCCGCCGGTCCAGCGCCGCTGCCGGCCGGTCGCCCGGTGGCACACCGCGGCCTGACGAGGCGCCGGATCGAGGAGGTGGCCGGTGGGCGGAGTCGCGGTGGTCGTCGGCGCAGGCATCGGCGGCTTGTGCGCCGCGATCGGCCTGCACCGGCGGGGCTGGGACGTGACCGTGCTGGAGCGGACCCCCCGGTTCGGCCAGGTCGGCGCCGGCCTGACTCTGATGGCCAACGGCCTGCGCGGCCTGGACGCGCTCGGGGTGGGTGAGGCCGTGCGGGCGCAGGGTCGGGTGGACGCCCCCGGCGGCACCCGGACACCGTCCGGACGCTGGCTGTCCCGGGTGGACGGCGCCACGATGACCCGGCTGCTCGGCACCCCCGCGGTCGGCATCCACCGCGGCGCGCTGCACCGGGTGCTGCGCGGCGCGCTGCCGCCCGCGGCCCTGCTCACCGGCGCCGAGGTGGTCGACGTGGGGCCCGACCGGCGGCCCGCGGTGCGGTACCGGCACGGCGGCCGGGAGCTGGCCCGCACCGCCGACCTGGTGGTCGCCGCGGACGGGATCCGCAGCGTCGTCCGCGCGCGGCGGTGGCCGGAGGTGCCGCCGCCGGCGTACGCGGGGTCGACCGCGTGGCGCGGCGTCACGGACGGGCCGTGGCGCGGCACCCTCGCCACGGCGATCACCTGGGGCCGCGGCACCGAGTTCGGCATGGTGCCGCTCGGCGACGGCCGGGTGTACTGGTTCGCCGCGGTGGTCGCTGCGCCCGGGTGGCGCACCGAGGAGGTGGACCAGCTGGCCCTGGTGCGGGAGCGCTTCGGCGCCTGGCACGACCCCGTTCCCGGGCTGCTGGACGCGACCAGCGCCGGGGCCGTCATCCGCACCGACCTGTACCACCTGCCGGGCCCGGTAGCCAGCTACCGGCGCGGCGCGGTGGCGCTGCTCGGGGACGCGGCGCACGCGATGACGCCGAACCTGGGCCAGGGCGCCAACCAGGCCATCGAGGACGCCGCCGTGCTGGCCGCCGTCTGCGGGCCCGACGACGACGTCGCCGGGGCGCTGACGGCCTACGACCGGCGGCGCCGGCCGCGGGCCCAGGCGGTGGCCCGCGCGTCGCTGCGCATCGGCCGCCTCGGTCAGCAGCTGCGGCATCCGGTGGCCGTCGCGGCGCGCAACACCCTGCTGCGGCTCACACCCGCGCGGACGGCGCTGCGCGCCATGGCCCGGTACGCCGAGTGGGAGGCGCCACACATCCCCGGTCGGCCGCCGTCGCCCGCCGCCGGGGTGAACCCGGACGCACCGCCCGCCGGTTGACGGCTCCCCCGCCGCCGTGCGGCGCGCGCACGCCGCCGGATGCGACCGCGGTCCGCGGCCGGGTTTCCTTCACGCCGCGACGGCGCTGCCGATGGGGAACCGGGTAGCGCGCGGACAGCACCCCCGTTCGTCCGCCGCGGCGGCGGGAGGCACGCATGCGGGGCGGTCATCGTCCGGGTCCGGCCGCGGGCCGACGCCGAGCCGGCCGCCGGCCCGCCGACGGCGGCCTCACCATGATCGAGGTCATCGTGGCGATCGGCCTGGTCAGCGCCGTCGCCGCCACCCTCGGCCTGGTGCTGGTGAGCGGCTCGTCGCTCACCCACTACCAGGGGCAGGCGCAGGTCGCCGCGCAGCTGGCCACCGAGTCGGTGGACCGGGCGCGCGGGATGCGGCGCACGGCCGTGCTCGGCGGCCGGGACCGGGACAGCGTGCTCGCCCAGATCAAGATCGCCGGAGTGGCGGAGCAGTACGCCGACACCGCCGACGCCTGGGATCCGACCGCGCGGGCCGGCGACGGCGCCTCCGCCGCGCTGCCCACGGTGCCGCAGCAGATCACCGTGGACGGGGTGGCGTTCTGGCGCCACTGGTACGTCGGTCGGTGCTGGCGCATGGCGGCGGTGAGCGACTGCCGGGCGACGCACGGCAGCGCCGCGAACAAGGCGGAGTTCTTCCGCATCGTGGTGGCGGTGTCCTGGGACAGCAAGTACTGCACCGGCGACTGCGCCTTCGTCACCTCCACGCTGGTCAGCAGCAGCGCCATCGACCCGATGTTCCAGCTGGACCCGACCACGCCGCCGCCGACCACGACGGCGCCCCCGCCGCCGACGACGCCGGGCACCACGGCGCCCCCGCCGACCACGGCGCCCCCGCCCGGCGGGTCGCTCGCCGCGGTCTGGGCCCACCGCAGCAGCACCGGCGCCGTGCCGGCCGCGCTGTGGATCGGCTCCTCGGTGCTGAACATCACCGGGCTGGTGCACACCAACTCGGACCTCAACATCGGCGGCTCACTGCTCACCATCTCGCCGCGGGTGGAGTACGTCACGACGCAGACGATCGACGCCCACCAGTCCAGCGTGCCCGCGCCGGTGCGGGTCGGCGTGGGCACCCCGCGCAGCCGCGCCGTGGCCGACTACCGGCCGGGCGGCAGCGCCGCCGTGGCGGCCGGCACCCGCTACCACGCGGTCCCGGCCAGCGCGTGCGCCGCGGGCACCTGGCGGTACGCCGGCACCGGCATCCCGGTCGGCGCCTCGGTGGTCTACGTGCCCTGTGCGGTGGTCATCGACGCCGACTTCAAGCCGCTGCTCGTCGCCGAGGGCACGATCAGCATCGCCAAGCCGAGCATCACCGTCGGCAACGCCGCGCAGCCGGCCAGCACCGGCCTGGTCAGCGCCTCGGCCACCGACACCGCCATCCACGTCGCCGGCTCCCACGCCCAGATCTACGGCAACGTGCAGGCGCTGGCGGGCAAGGTGAGCCTGCTCGGCTCGTACGGGCTGTTCCAGTGCGGGGTCACCGGCAACACGGTGGAGATCCGCGGCTCCGACCTCACCATCCGCGCCGACGGCACCTGCACCTGACCGGGCACCGGACGCGCCGCGGCGGGCCCGGCCCGCCGGATCCGCGCTCAGCCGCAACCGCTCGCCCGGATCCACGCTCACCCGGACCGCTCACCCGGATCCGCGTCCCGGGCCCGGCGGGCTCGGCGCAGGGCGGCGACCGTGGCGGCCAGCGCCGGCACCCGGTCGGACTCGCGGTGGCGGACCACGTATACCCGACGCCGGTGCGCGGTGGGGCGGGTGACCACCCCCGGGTGGGTG
>DATMJT010000007.1:0-6965 GCA_035553735.1 Pilimelia sp. | reverse complement strand
GTCACCGAGCACCGCCCCGGCCACCTCGGCCGGGGTGCGGGGCAGGTCCAGCAGCGCCGCCAGGTCCGCGGTGGGCTCGGCCGCGGGGGTGCGGCCGGCTCCCGTCGTCGGGTCCAGCGGCAGCAGGCCGACCGGGGGCAGGTCGGGCACCGTGCGCCGGGCCGGCAGGTCGTCGGGGCGGCGGCTCGGCGGCGGCGCGTACCGGCGGACCAGCCGGCGCAGCACGGCGCGCAGCTGGCCGGTGGCGGCCGTCGCCACCACCAGCCGGGTCTTGCCGTCCAGGTCCGGCCATGGCAGGCCGTCGGCGCGCGGTGGGCCGTCCAGCCGGGCCAGCACCGCGTCGATCTCGGCGTCGGAGCAGGCCGTGACGCAGTCCACCCGGGCGCCGGCGGCGGTGAGCGCGTCGGCGCAGGCGCGCACCGGAACCCGCGACGCCGGCGCCGCGGCGCCCGCGCCGCCGCAGCCGCCGGGCCCGCAACCGCCCCCGCCGCAGCCGCCCGTGTCGGGGCTGTCGCCCAGGGCGAGCAGCACCACGTCGTACACCCGACAGCCTCCCTGCCGCTCGCGAAGTCGGTGCCGACCTGTTGTTAGCCTGACCCCTCGGGCTTGCCACGCGGTCGCCACCCTGGCACCCGAGCCCCCCGAAGGCGGTAGTGCGAATGCCAGCGATCGTGCTCCTCGGCGCCCAGTGGGGCGACGAGGGCAAGGGCAAGGTTACCGACCTGCTGGGCGAGCGGGTCGACTACGTCGTGCGGTACTCCGGCGGCAACAACGCCGGCCACACCGTGATCACCCCGGACGGGCAGAAGTACGCGCTGCACCTGATGCCCTCCGGCGCGCTGTCGCCGAACGCGGTGATCGTGATCGGCAACGGCGTGGTGATCGACCCCAAGGTCCTGCTGGCGGAGATCGACGGCCTCACCGAGCGCGGCGTGGACGTCTCCCGGCTGCGCATCTCCGGCGACGCCCACCTGATCATGCCGCACCACCGGGCCCTGGACCGGGTGGTGGAGCGCTTCCTCGGCTCGGCCCGGATCGGCACCACGGGGCGGGGCATCGGCCCGGCGTACGGCGACAAGGTGGCGCGGATGGGCATCCGGGTCCAGGACCTGCTGGACCCGGGCATCCTGCGCAAGAAGCTGGAGCTGGTGCTGCGGGAGAAGAACCAGATCCTGCTGAAGATCTACAACCGCAAGGCGATCGACGTCGACGCGGTGGTCGAGGAGTACCTGGGGTACGCGCAGCGGCTGCGCCCGTACATCGTGGAGACCCGCGCGCTGCTGTGGACGGCGCTGGAGCGCGGCGAGACGGTGCTGCTGGAGGGCGCCCAGGCCACCATGCTGGACGTGGACCACGGCACCTACCCGTTCGTCACCTCGTCCAACCCGACGGCCGCCGGGGCGTGCGTGGGCTCGGGCATCCCGCCGACGGCGATCAGCCGGGTGGTCGGCGTGACGAAGGCGTACACCACCCGGGTCGGCTCCGGGCCGTTCCCCACCGAGCTGCACGACGACCAGGGGCGGCACCTGCGCACGGTGGGCCAGGAGTACGGCACGACCACCGGCCGGGAGCGCCGGTGCGGCTGGTTCGACGCGGTGGTCGGCCGGTACGCGGTGCGGGTCAACGGCATCACCGACCTGGTGGTCACCAAGCTGGACGTGCTGTCCGGGCTGGAGACGGTGCCGGTCTGCGTGGCCTACGAGGTCGACGGCCGGCGGGTGGAGACCATGCCCACGACGCAGACCGACTTCCACCACGCGGTGCCGGTGTACGAGGAGCTGCCGGGCTGGTCGGAGGACATCTCCAAGGCGCGCACGTTCGAGGACCTGCCGGCCACCGCCCGCGCTTACGTCGAGCGGCTGGAACAGCTCTGCGGCGCCCGGGTCTCGCTGGTCGGCGTGGGTCCGGGCCGCGAGGAGAACGTGGTCCGGCACGCCCTGATCTGAGCGCCGCACCGCAGCGCCGACCCGCCTGGCCCGCCGGCGCCAGAGCCGAAGCGGGAACGTCGGGTTTCAGGCCGAGCGGCACCTCCAGCCGACGGTCGGCGGGACCGTGGCGGCGGCACCGTCACGGTTGCGCCGGGGGCCGCTGACCGCCCGGGGTGCGGGCGATCAGTAGCGCAGGACCGCGCCGACCACCGCGGCGTCCGGCAGCTCGGCCTGCGGGAGGACGTGCACCTCGCCGCCGTGCCGGAGCGTCTGTACGGCCGCCGCGTCGAGCAAATCCTCCCCGGTGGCCTGGTAGTCCTCGCCGGTGTGCACCTGGCCGGTGGCCTCGTCGTAGCGGCCCCACAGGGTCCGCTCCTCGGCGACCAGCAGGGTGTCGACCCGTCCCCCGTAGGCCGCCCTGGCCACGTCGTCGGCGGTGATCGCCGCCCGCGGATCGCCGCTGCCGAGCAGCGTGGCGAGCCGTTCGGCGGCGGCTCGGCGGTCCGCCTCGAAGTGCGGCCGGACGACGGCGTACGCCGCCTCGTGCAGGCGCGCCTCGTCCAGCGCCTCGGGGTTGACGTCGACGACCCCGGCGAGCAGCGGCCCGAGCGTGGTGAACTTCTGGAAGTGTCCCCCGATCTCCGCGTTGGCGATCAGCACGACCGGCGCCCGACGGGCGCCCAACCGCCGGTCGACGGTCGCGGCCAGCCGGCGCACGGACTCCACCAGCCGCGTCTTGCGCCACTCCGGTGGGCTCTCCCCGTACACCTGGGCGTTGCTGATGTCCACCGTGCCGGTGTGCGGTCGGGCGACCGGGCTGGCCTGCACCGGGTTCTCGTAGTCCGGCTCACCGGGCCCCTCCTCCAGGCTCTCTGGCAGGTCCGGGTCCGAGGCCTGCGCCATCGCGAAGCGCGTCGCGTCGAACAGCCGGACCCGGCCCTCGGCGACGGTCAGCACGTGGAAGTCCCCGTCGGCGGCAAGGGCCGGCAGCAGCGGCCGGATCCGGAAGCCCGGGCCCACCGCGACCGCCTCGGCGAGGGCGACGGGCACCGTGAAGTGGCATGCCACCTCCCGGCTGAGGAACACCGCCAGCCCGTGACTGCGGTGCTGCCAGAACGTGGCGTCGTCGACCAGCGCCAGGGCCGGCGCGAGAACGGCGTCGGCCTCCGCCGCCGCCAGGCCCGTCGACATCAGCCGCTGCCGGGCCTGGCCCACCAGGTTCCGCAACAGCACCGGGTCCTGGCGGACCTCGTCACCGTGCGTATGGGTGGGCAGAAAGATCGAGACTCCCGGGTCGGGCGCCGCGGTCAGCAGCTTCGACAGGTCGGATCGGGTGAACAAGGGACACCTCCGGCGCAACTGGTGGACATGACGGCGGCAGGCGACGCGACGCTCGGCCCGCCCGGCCCCGACGGCGCGCAGCGCGGCGCCGTCGGCGCCGGGCCCTGCCCGTCAGCTTCGCAGCTTCCGGTTGTTGCGGGGTTCGCTGCGGGTCTTGGCATCGTCGAGCTGCCGGCGGAGGTCGTCCCGGACGTCGGCCAGCGCATCGGCGAGGTTCTCCTCCGCCGACGTCGCGACCAGGCGTTGCTGGCCGGCGATCCAGCACTCCAGGGTCACCTTCTGCCCCGGGCGGTCCCGGTCCTTGATGGAGAGCTCCAGGTCGGTGTCCGTGGCGGCGTACGTGGCGAGCCGGGCGTCGAGCGAGCTGAGGCGCTCGACGATGGCGGGGCGCTCCTGCTGGGCGAATCCGGCTCCGACCCGGAGCCGCTCCGCGATGGTGGCCGAGTCACGGGCTGGGTTCACGCTGTCTACCTCCACGGGTCGATGGCCCGACGGGGCTCGCCACCCGCCCGTCTCCACCGGCGGGTCGCTGCGCCATCGGCATGGTCCGGCGTTCTGGTGCGCATACCCGAACCCGATGCGGCTCAATCGCGGGGCGCCGCCCTACCGTGCCCGCCCGCGCGGCGAACGGTCCGCCGGTCCGCGGCGGCCGCCCGGCAACGGCGCCCCGCCACGGCCGCGGGCATGGCGGCCGACCGCGCCAGGCGACGGCCGGGGTCAACCGGCCGGTCGACCCCACAGCACCGGGACGGCGCCGGCCGGGATCGCCCAGACGGCTGGCACGGCGGGGATGCGCCTGCGGCTGCCACATCGATCACGACCTTCAGTCTCTCCCAGGTCCCGGCCGCCCGGTACGATCCGGCGGTGCGCGTACTACTTGTCGGGTCCGGGGGGCGGGAGCACGCCCTCGCGCTGAGTCTGGCCGCCGATCCCGCCGTCGAGGAGCTGGTGGCCCTGCCGGGCAACCCCGGGATCGCCGAGGTGGCGCGGCTGCGGCCGGGCAACCCCGGCGACCCGGCCGAGGTCGTGGCGGCGGCGGTGGAGCTGGGCGCCGACCTGGTCGTGGTCGGTCCGGAGGCGCCGCTGGTGGCCGGGGTGGCCGACGCGGTGCGCGCCAAGGGCATCGCCTGCTTCGGGCCGGGCCGGGCCGCCGCGCAGCTGGAGGGCTCCAAGACCTTCGCCAAGGAGGTCATGGCCGCCGCCGGGGTGCCGACGGCGCGGTCGCGCACGTGCGCCGACGAGGCGTCGGCCGCCGCGGCGCTGGACGAGTTCGGCCCGCCGTACGTGGTGAAGAACGACGGCCTGGCCGCCGGCAAGGGCGTCGTGGTCACCGACGACCGCGCGGCGGCGCTGGCGCACGCGGTGTCGTGCGGCCGGGTGGTGGTCGAGGAGTACCTGGCCGGGCCCGAGGTGTCGCTGTTCGTGGTCACCGACGGCGAGTTCGCCGTGCCGCTGCTGCCGGCGCAGGACTTCAAGCGGGTCGGCGACGGCGACACCGGCGGCAACACCGGCGGCATGGGCGCCTACGCGCCGCTGCCGTGGGCGCCGCCGGGCCTGGTCCCGGAGGTCATGGAGCGGGTCGTCACGCCGACGCTGGCCGAGATGCGCCGGCGCGGCGCGGCGTTCTCCGGCCTGCTGTACGTCGGGCTGGCGCTGACCGCCGACGGACCCCGCGTGATCGAGTTCAACGCCCGCTTCGGCGACCCGGAGACGCAGGTGGTGCTGGCGCTGCTGGAGACCCCGCTGGCCGGGCTGCTGCACGCCGCGGCGACCGGCACCCTCGCCGCGCACCCGCCGCTGCGGTGGCGGGACGCCGCGGCGGTGACGGTGGTGCTGGCCGCCGCGCACTACCCGGGCGCGCCGCGCACCGGCGACGTGATCACCGGCGCCGACCGGCCCGGCGTGATCCACGCCGGCACGGCCCGCCGGGACGGCGACGGCGCCCTGGTCTCCGCCGGAGGCCGGGTGCTGTGCGTGCGGGCCACCGGCAACGATCTGGCGGGGGCCCGGGCGGCCGCGTACGAGCTGGTGGCCGGGATCGACCTGGCCGGGAGCCACTACCGCACGGACATCGCGCTGGCCGCCGCCGAGGGCGCGGTGGCCGTCCCCGCCCGCCGCTGAGTCGCCGGCCGTCGCGGCCGTGGCCTAGCCCTTGGGCAGGTCGAACAGGTTCGCCATGTCGGCGGCCAGGCCCAGATCGCCCTTGGCCTTGACCTTGCCCGTCATGAACATCATCACGGGGTTGGCGGATCCGGTGATCAGCCGGAGGAAGTGCAGCGGGGCCATGGTCAGCGCCAGCCGGGGCTCGTGGGCCGGCGTGCCGGACGTGGTGCACCGGCCGCCGGAAATGACCACCTCGTAGGTGTCCACGCCGCCGTCGGGGCGGTCGGTCAGCGTCCAGTGCAGGACGGCCTCGGTGTCGCCGGCCTTCTCGGGGCGGAACAGGTCCGGGAAGCGGCGGAAGATCTCGTCGAGGACCTGGCGGCGGGACGGCCCGCTCATGATCTCCTTGAGCCGGGCGTCCGACGTGCCGCGCACGAGTTGGACGAACGTGTCCGGGTCGACCGAGGAGAACGTCGCGGGGTCGAACTCTGCCATGACCAGTGACCTCCAAGTGGCGTACCGCCGGGTTGGCGTGGTGGCGTACCGCCGGGTGGGCGCGGTTGTTGTGGTCACCGTACCCGGCCCCGCCCCGCGGGGCGGCGTACCGCAGGCGCCAGAATGGCGGCGTGACCAAGCCTGCCGTGCCCAACGTCCTGGCCGCCCGCTACGCCTCCGCGGAGCTGGTCGCGCTGTGGTCCCCGGAGGAGAAGGTCCGGCTGGAGCGGCGGCTGTGGGTCGCGGTGCTGCGCGCCCAGCGCGACCTCGGAGTGCCGGTGCCCGACGGGGTGGTGGCCGCGTACGAGGCCGCGGTGGACCCGGTCGACCCGGAGTCGATCGCCGCCCGGGAGCGGGTCACCCGGCACGACGTGAAGGCCCGCATCGAGGAGTTCAACGCGCTGGCCGGACACCAGCACGTGCACAAGGGCATGACCTCCCGCGACCTGACCGAGAACGTGGAGCAGCTGCAGATCCGGGCGTCGCTGGAGCTGGTCCGCGACCGGGTGGTGGCCACCCTGGCCCGGCTCGGCGCCCGCGCCGCGGAGTACGACCCACTGGTGCTGGCCGGGCGGTCGCACAACGTGCCGGCGCAGGCCACCACGCTGGGCAAGCGGTTCGCGTCGGCGGCCGAGGAGCTGCTGGTGGCGTACGAGCGGCTGACCGACCTGATCGGCCGGTACCCGCTGCGCGGGATCAAGGGACCGGTGGGCACCGCCGCCGACCAACTGGACCTCTTCGACGGCGACGCGGGCCGGGTGGCCGAGCTGGAGCGCCGGGTGGCCGGGCACCTGGGCTTCGCGCGGGTGCTGGACAGCGTCGGCCAGGTCTACCCGCGGTCGCTGGACCTGGACGTGCTGGCGGCGCTGGTGCAGGTGGCGGCGGCGCCGTCGTCGCTGGCCACCACGATCCGGCTGATGGTGGGCCAGGAGCTGGCCACCGAGGGGTTCCAGCCGGGGCAGGTGGGGTCCAGCGCGATGCCGCACAAGATGAACACCCGGTCCTCGGAGCGGGTCAACGGCTTCGCCGTGGTGCTGCGCGGCTACCTGTCGATGGTGGCGGAGCTGGCCGGCGACCAGTGGAACGAGGGCGACGTGT
>DATMJT010000006.1:0-7900 GCA_035553735.1 Pilimelia sp. | reverse complement strand
CGCACCCCATCGCCGCGGCGAAGAAGCGCAGGATCCTGCACCGTAGGTCGGACTCGCCCGCGGCCCGGGCGAGCGCCCACGCCAGCCCGTCGTCCCCGGCGAGCAGCAGCCGCACGAGCGGCGCCGGTCACCCGGTGGAGTCGCCCTGGGATGTCGGTGACCCGCCGCCGCTCGTGCGGCTGCTGCTCGCCGGGGACGACGGGCTGGCGTGGGCGCTCGCCCGGGCCGCGGGCGAGTCCGACCTACGGTGCAGGATCCTGCGCTTCTTCGCCGCGGCGATGGGGTGCGCGGTCGCAGATCTCGAAGCCAGGCTGTCGCAGGTGGTGCCCGCCGAGGTGGACCTGTCATCGCTCAGCGTCGACGAGGCGCGGGTCCTGCTCGCCGCCTGTCTGCGGTACGGGCTCGTCTCCGGCTACTCGCCGCTCGGCCTGGTCCCGCTCCTGGAACGGGCGGATGTCGGGCCGGAGGCGCTGCGGGTGCTCATCGGCTGCGCGGTCGACGCGGTGCAGCGCGGCAGTCGGCGGCCGACGGCCGGCGACGGCGCCGGCTACGACGAGCTGCTGAAGCGCTGGTCCGACGTCGCCGGGCGGGCGCGCGCCCTCACGCAGGCCCTGCTGAGCCGCAACACCAAGTACCAGCGGGCGTCGGCCATCCTGCACCACCTGGCCAAGGATGACCAGATCCTGGGCGCCGCGCTGGCGGAGCTGGCGGCCCTGGCCGAGCGTGGCCAGTCGGCCGACGGCCGCGACGACCCGCTCGCCGAGCGCCTCGGGGCGCTCGCCGCCCGGCTGGGCGACCGGGGCGAGGTGCGTCGGGTCATCGCCGACGCCGACGCGGTGGTCAGCACGGGCGGGCAGCGACGCAAGCCGATCGTCGCTGCGGCGAAGAACCGGCTCGAGGACTCCATCGACGAGGTGCGTCAACTGATCGACGACGCGCTGACCGCCCGCGCGTCGCTCCGCCAGGCCGAGCGGCAGTCGGACCTGTCCCAGATCGACGCCCTGCGTAGGGCGGCCGCCACCTACCGCGACACCGGTCCGCTGCACACCGTGGGCGCGGTGGCGCTGCACCGGCTCGCCCTGTGGATCAGGCAGGACCCGGCCCCGGTCGGCGACCACACCCTGGAGTCGCTCTTCCGGGACGCGCTGCGGCTGGTGTACGAGGTCCGCCGCGACAGGAACGGCGCGGTGGCGGTGCCGAGCGTCGCGGACCTGTCCGGAGTCCTCGCGGGGCGGACCGTGGAGGAGGCGGTGCTGGGCCATCTCCGACACGGCAACGTGGCGGCGGCGAGGGCCTTGGTTCAGGAACTCCCGCCGGAGGCCGCCGATCGCCTGCACGAGGAGTGCCAGCGGCAGGAACAGCAGCTCGTCGAGCAGCACCGGGCGGCGGTCGCGCGCGCCGACGCCGCCATCGCGAAACTGCGGTCCGTCGGCCGGGATGAGACCGCCGTCTCGCTCGACGCCGAGCTGGAGAAGTGCCGGTCCGTGCCGGTCGACCGGTTCGACCTGGCCCGGCCATGTCTGGCGGCGATCACCGAGCGGGCCGAGGGCGACCTGCACCACTATCACAGGCAGTTGCGTGCCCGGATGCACGAGCTGTCACCGGAACCGGCCGTGACGGAGCGCCTGCTCGGCCTGCTGCGAGCGGGCGACGAGGTGACCGTCGAGGAGTTTCTCACGCTGCTCTCGGCCGGCGAGCCGCTGCCTGAGCCGTCGGCGGACACCGGTGAGAACGACTTCACGGGATTCTTCCCCGCTGTCGTCGAAGCGGCGTGCGAACCGACGCGACAGGGCCCCGACGACGTGATCGCGAGCCTGGCTGCGCACCTGGGTGCGGCCGGCGCGACGCCGGGCATTCTGGCCGAAGGCGTCGAGGCGTGGCGCAGCCTCCGCCACCAGCGGCGGTGGAACGACGCGGCGTTCCGCCGGGCCGTGGCGGAGGTTCTCCGGATGCTCGGCCTGGCCCCGGCGGAGACGAACTGGATCCAGGACCTGACCGGTGCGCCCCGCACCGGTTCGGCCCTGCTGCGGGTGCGGGCCGATCCGGTGGACGTGTCCTATGTGCCGCAACTGGGGACGCAGGCGAACGGCCGCTACCACGTCGCGCTGATGCGCGAACGGGCCACGCCAGGCCGGCTGCTCGCGCTGATTCCCGAGAAGTACCGCACCGGCGCCAACATCATCCTCTACTTCGGTGTCCTGTCGGTGGAGCAGCGTCGCCAGTTGCGCCTGCTCAGCGCGCAGGGCCGGGACACGAGCCGGCTGGCGCTGGTCGTGGACGAGGCCGTGATCGGGTGGCTTGCCACACGGGAGGAGCCAAGCTTCCGGCTAACCCAGCGGATCACGCTGCCGTTCGCGTCGATCAACCCGTACACGCCGTTCGCCGGCGGCGACGTCCCCGACGAGGTGTTCGTCGGGCGCGACCGGGAGCGCGCGGAGGTGGAGTCCCCGACGGGTTCAATGTTCGTCTATGGCGGTCGACAGCTGGGCAAGTCGGCGCTGCTACGCCGGGTGGAGAAGCTGTACTCGGAGACCGATGACCGCGGCGGCGGCCGGCGGGTCGCCCTCTACCTGGATCTGAAGTCGGAGTCCATCGGCGAGGCGCGCAAGCCGGAGGAGCTCTGGTCACTGCTCAACCGCAAGCTCAAGGTGCTGGGTGTGCTGCCGGAGCGCAAGGCGGTCAACGCGGGCCCGCAGAGCGTGGCCGACGGTATCCGCGCCTGGCTGGACCGGGACGACGCCAACCGGTTGCTGCTCCTGCTCGACGAGGCGGACCTGTTCCTGACCGCCGACTACGCCGCCGAGTCCGACGTGGCGGGGCGGTTCCCCGTCCTGCAACGGCTCAAGAGCCTGATGGAATCGACCAAGCGCCGGTTCAAGCCGGTCTTCGCCGGCCTGCACCAGGTGCAGCGGTTCTACGACTCCGCCAACACCCCGGTGGCGCACGGCGGCGCCGACATCCTGATCGGGCCGCTGCGGCCCCAGGAGGTCCGCAAGCTCGTCGTCGACCCGCTGCTTGCGATGGGCTACCAGTTCCAGTCCGGCGAACTCGTCTGGCGGGTGGCGGCGCTGACGAACTACCAGGCAAGCCTCGTACAGATCTTCTGTGAGGCCCTGGTGCGCCACCTCCAGCAGCGGCCGATATCCGCGGCCGGTGGCCGCGTCGTGGTCACCGACGACGACATCAGCGCGGTCTACGCCAGCCGGGAGGTGCGCAACCTCATCGCGCAGCGGTTCCGGTGGACCATCAACCTGGACAACCGGTACCGGGTGATCGCCATCGTCATGGCCCTGCTCAGCCTCGAGTCAAGCATCGGCGCGATGTTCGACCCGGAGGACCTGCACGAGTACTGCGAGTGGTACTGGCCGGAGGCGTTCGCGGGCGACGAGATCACGCGCAAGGAGTTCGTGCGCTACCTGGACGAGCTGGTCGGCCTGGGTGTGTTGCGGCGGGGCGCTGATGACCGGTACGGCATCCGGTCGCCGAACGTGGTGGCGATGCTCGGCTCCCGCCGCTCGCTCGACCAGGAGCTGCGCGAGGCGTCGACCCACTTCGAGCTGCCGTACGAGTACAACCCGACGACGAGCCGGATGCCCCTGCCGGACGCCGCGGGTGGGGTGCGGCGGCGTTCTCCCCTGACCGACGCGGATCTGGCCCACCTGCTCGGCGAGCGGCCGGGTGGCTCGTCGGCCATATCCAAGGTGGCCCGCGTCGGCACCACGTACACCGTGGCCGTGGTGACCGGCAGCCGGGCGCTGGGGATTGACCTGGTCCGGGCCGTGATCGACCGCACCGCCGAGAACCGGAGGATCCCGCTGGAGCACGTGGACCTCTCCGATGTTCCGGAGTTCGCCCGCCGGTACCGCCGGCAGCATCGGTTGCTGCTGGCCCGTGCGGATGCCGACTCCGCCGAACGGCTGGCGGCCCACCTGTGCGAGGCGTTGGCGGCGCTGCGGGACAGCCGCGGCGCGCGGACCATCGTCATCGTCGACCACGGGGACGTACCTGGGTGGATCCCGAACGTGGGCGAGGCACTGCACATCCCGCTGCGTCGATGGTCGGTGGAGGGGCTGCGCGCGTGGCACGACTTCCCCTTCGACACTCCCGAGGAGCGGCGCCGGCTGCACGCCCTCACCTCCGGATGGCCGGACCTGGTGGATCGGGCGGTCGACCTGGCATCGGGCCGCTCCACCGAGGACGTCTTCGACCAGCTCGCCGCGCAGCCGGAGGGCGCCGGGTTCCTCACCGACGCGGGCCTGTCCCATCTCGTCGATCGGATCCGCCAGTGGGTGCTGTACTGCGGCGAACGGGTGGATGGGGTGGTGCGGATGCAGCCGGTGACCAGGGAGGACCTGGATGCCATCCTGGAAACCGACACGGCCGACATGCTGGACGAGCTGCGCGCCCTCGACGTCGCCCAGCACGGCCCGGCGGGATGGGTCCTGGACAGCGTCGTCGCGGCGGCGTGCCTGGCCCTCCCGGACTGAGGTGGACGCGGCGGTGTGGGGTCTGCCCGGACCGGGGCGGCTGGTCACGGAGATCATGCGCGAGGTCGTCCGTGGCCGGCACGTGGTAACGGTGCTGCCCAGCAGCCTGATGGCGGCACGCCCGTGCGTCGATGGCCTGGTGTCCGCCGTGATGGAGGGCCTACGGGCGGCCGGCGAGGACCCGTGCCGGGTGCCGGCCGACGCGCTCGCCGAGGACCCGCTGCGCGCCCTGGCCGAGTCGCTCGTCTTCGTGGACAGCGTGCCGCGGCTCACCGCCGACCTACTGGACCACCCGGATGCCGCCGGCCGGACCGCTGTGATCGACTGCTCAGCGCTCGGCCCAGACCGCTGGCCGGAGCTGTCCGACCTGGTCTTCCGGATCGCCCGGGAGTCGCGCCCTCGGCCGGCGTTGCGCCGACCCAGGGTCGTCGTCGTCGGCGACTGCCGTGTGCTGCGCGACCCCGGTTGGACCGGGGACGTGACGGTCGAGGTGCTGTGGTGGTGGGGGCGACTCAGCCGGTGGGACGTCGCGTCGTGGCTGGCCCCAGCGCTGTCCTCGGCCGACGACGTCGGCGTCCTGCGCGAGGTGCGCCTGGAGACCATCGTGGAGGTGTGCCGCTGGGACCTGGCCCTGGCCGAGCGGCTGGCCCACGGGTGGGACGGCGACCCGACGACCCTTGCGGAGATGGTCGGCGCGACGGCGGGCGAGCCGCCCACCGGGCCGGTGCCCACCTGCGGCCTCGGCACCACCCGACCGCCGCGCCGTCTGCTGGACCACTGGAACGCCGGCCACCTGGACCTGTGGCATGACCAGTGCAGCCCCTCCCCGCGCACGCCGCTGGCCGCCCCGGGCGCGGTGCCGCGGGCGGTCTGGGCCGCCCAGGCGCGGGTGCTGCTGCCGTGGCTGGAAACGATGCGGCTACGCCTGTACGCCGAGGTGCGGAGGGTGTGGGGGGACGCGTCGGTCCAGCGGGTCGTCGATTCCCTCCTTCGGGGCGCCGAGCCGGTTCGGACGGGCGATCCGGTCGAACTCGGCCAGCTGTTCCTCGCGGTGCACCGGCTCGGGGGACGGCAGCGGCCGGCGCTCGCGAACGCGGCGTGGTGGCTGCGGGAGGCGCGCAACCGGCTGGCGCACCTACGCAGCCTCACCCTGCATGAGCAGCGGGAGCTGCTGGGCGCGCTGGCTGACGCACCGGGGACCGTGGCGCACAGGTAGTTGAACAGGTGGTGCCCGGAAGGCGGTTGGTCCAGCGCCTCGGCGTACCGCCACGCGTCGTCAACCTATCCTCCATGTGAACGACGTTGCTCCAATCCACCTAGTTCATTAGGATTCCGGGCGTGCCGAGGGGGTCCGCACCGGCGGGTCCGCGGCGCGCGGAGCCGGTGGGCCCCGCGCCGGTCGGCGACATCGGACCGGACTGCCCGCGTGGCGTCCTTGGGGGTGACTGTGATGCGGAACGTCCGCAACGATCGATTGAGCGCCGCCCGGCGGCGGCTCGTTTCGCCGACCGGATCGGGGCTGGAGCTATCGCGCCAGGAACTCGCCGACGCGGTGAACGTGGTCCTGTATCGCCGGCATCGGGAGCTCGGCCGCCCGGGCGCGGCGCCGTGCGTGGACGGGCGGACGGTCGCCGCGTACGAGCGGGGACGGCATCGCTGGCCGGGCCGGGAGGTGCGGGAGGCGTTCCGGATCGTGTTGGGCGCGGCCACGGACGCGGAGCTGGGCTTCTATGTCACCCGCCGCACCCGGCCGGCGGGGACCGACGCCCCGGTCACGTCGTGAGGCCAGCGTCGCCGGGGGCCGGTCCGTCCGACCCCGATGGAGCGACCTCCTGCCCGCCGGCCGACGGGTGACGTGGCGGACCGGGGTGCGGCCGGTGTGGCGGGCGCCGGGCGCCGTCAGCGGTCACCGTCGGGGTTGGCCAGGTCGAAGTGGACGACGTGCGGGGGCTCGATGCCGGGCGGCACGGCGCCAACGCCCTGCACCACGGCGATGCTGCGCGCGACGCGCCCGGGGTCGATGCGGCCGGTGTCGGCCGGGGTGCCGGCGCGCACGTACGGGACCATGAGCCGGGTCTCGGCGGCGGCGACGTGCGCCGGGTAGTGCGGCTGGGCCTGATGGAACGCCTGCCCGGCCTGGTCGGGGTGGTCCATGGCGTGGTGGAGCGCGCGCAGCGCCGCCTGCCGGAACCGGCGGATCAGATCCGTGCGCTGCGCGGCGGTGCGGGTGCCGGTGACGTAGACGTTGCCGTACAGGTCGGCCAGGTGGTCGCTGTAGGGCAGCACCATCGCCGTACGCCCCTTGGCGGCGGCCTGCACACCCGGCGTGCCGATCACGGTCTCGGTGATCGCGTCCACGGTGTTGTTGGCCAGCAGCGCGCGCAGCTGCGGCGGTGGGGAGGGCACCCACCGGATGCCGCGGGTGTCCACCCCGGCGATGCGGGCGTAGGCGGGGAAGAGGGTGTGGTTGACCCCGCCGGGCTGGTAGCCGATCCGCCTGCCGGCCAGGTCCTTCGGCACCCGGACGCCGGAGCCGTCCAGGGCGGTGATCGTGGAGACGGACCGCTGGTAGATCACCCCGATGGTGGTGACGTCGGTGTTGCCGCGCCCGCGGGCGATGATCGCCCCGGTCAGGTCCACCACCGCCACGTCGGCCTGCCCGGCGGCCAGGGCGACCAGGTTCTTCTCCGTCCCCGCGCCGGGCACGACCTTCAGGTCGATCCCCGCCTCGGCGAAGAAGCCGAGCTGCCTGCCCAGGAACAGGTACGAGTCCTGACCCAACAGACCGAACCCGGTCAGCACCGTCACCGTCGCGGCGGGCCGGCTCCGGTGTTCCCGGCCGCCCGCGCAGGCCGGCAGCCCGGCCGCCGCGAGCAGGCCCATGCCGCCCATGAGGGCGCGCCTACGATTCACTACATCAGCCCCATTTCAGGTCATACCAACCGGTCGGTGGGCGCACGGCACCCGCACACGAACCGCCGTGCGGTGTGCGCCTACGAGACGTGGTCGGTCAGCTCAAGGTCAGCGGGTGGTCGGCCGACCAGGGACGGCGGCCGATGGTGGAGAACGTCAGGTTGCCCAGCACGAGCGTGTCGGGGTGGTGCATGACCTCCGGCAGGGCGTCCAGGTCGTCCGCGCTCGCCCCGGCCTCGATCAGGTGGGCGCGCAGCTCGGTGGACACCACCACCGGCAGCAGGCACCCGGCGCTGCCGCCCCGCCACGAGTCGGCGTGGCACACGGTGTCCACCTCGACCAGCCCGGCGTCGCTCATCGCCTGCGGCACCTGGGCCGCCCACGCCGGGTCGTTGCCGAACGCGCGGAACACCTCCACCAACGCGGCCGTGTAACGCCCGTAGATCGCGGCGGCGTCGGGCACCGGCGAGGACAGCACCACCCCCGACCACTGCCCCCAC
>DATMJT010000005.1:0-16015 GCA_035553735.1 Pilimelia sp. | reverse complement strand
GGTGTGGACCGTGCTGCACGGCTGCGGCACCGCGGTGGCCGTGCTCGCCGGCCAGCGGCACGGCGCCGGCGACCCGGCCGGCGTGCGCCGGGTGGCGGCCGCCGGGTGGCGGCTGGTGGCCGTCGTCGCCGGGGTGCCGCTGCTGGCCGGACTGATCGGCACGGCGCCGGCCGTCGGGCTGCTGGTCGACGACCCGGCGGTGGCCGGGGCGGTCACCCCGGCCGTGGTGCTGCTCGCCTGGGCGCAGGTCGTCCTCATGGCGGCGATCACGGTCAGCAACGGCCTGGTCCGGGCCACCGGCGACACCCGGACCGGCCTGCGGGCCAGCCTGCTCGCCGAGTACGCCGTGTTCGTGCCGCTCGGCCTGCTGCTGTGCCAGGTGTGGCGGGGTGGGCTGGTGGGGCTGTACCTGGCCCACCTGCTCTACTGGGCGGCCTACCTCGCCGTGGTGGCGCACCGCCGCCACCGGCTCGCCGCCGCCCACCGCTAGCCCGCCCCACCGGGCCGCTGCTGCGCCGCCCGCCGCGGCCGCCGCCGGCCGCGGTGGGCCGCCGGGTAGCGTGTGGTGCGTTCGTCGGCGAGTGCGTCGACCGCGTTGGCGCAGGGTGAGGGAGTTCGCAGCGATGAGCGGTTCCGAGCGCCGGCCGACGACCACGGCCGGTGTCGACGTGTTCGCCGCGGACGGTGAGGTCGGCGCGGATCTGGCCGCCGTGGACTGGGCGGCGACGCCGCTGGGGCCGCCGGCGCACTGGCCGCAGAGCCTGCAGACGGCGGTGAGCATCCTGCTGTCGTCGCGCTTCTCGATGTGGATGGCGTGGGGTCCGCAGCTGACGTTCTTCTGCAACTCCGCCTACCGGCGGGACACGCTGGGTCGCAAGTACCCATGGGCCCTGGGCCGACCGGCCAGCGAGGTGTGGGCGGAGATCTGGGAGGACATCGGCCCCCGTATCGACACCGTGCTCACCACCGGGCAGGCGACCTGGGACGAGGCGCTGCTGCTGTTCCTGGAGCGGTCCGGATACCGGGAGGAGACGTACCACACGTTCTCCTACAGCCCGCTGCGCGACGACGACGGCGCGCTGGTCGGCATGCTGTGCGTGGTCAGCGAGGACACCGAGCGGGTCATCGGCGAACGGCGGATGGCGACCCTGCGGGACCTGGGCTCCGATCCCAGCGTGGTGCGCACGGAGCAGGAGATGTTGGCCTTCGCCAGCCAGCAGCTGGCTCGCAACGCGCGGGACCTCCCGTTCACCCTCACCTACCTGTTCCGCGACGACGGCACCGCCCGTCTGGCGACCGCGACGGGGATCCCCGCGGGTCATCCCGCCGCCCCGGACACGGTCCGGGTCGACGCCGGCGCGGACCAGGTCTGGCCGACGGCGGCGCTGGCCCGGCAGGAGTCGGTGCTGGTGGCCCTGGACGGTGCTCCGTTCGCCGGGATGCCGGGCGGGGACTGGCCGGAGCCGCCCGCGCAGGCGCTGCTGGTGCCGCTGCTGCGGCAGGGCGCCGCGCCGTACGGGTTCCTCGTGGCGGGGCTGAACCGCTACCGCCCCCTGGACCAGGGCTACCGGGGGTTCGTCGAGCTGACCGCCGGGCACGTTGCGGCCGGGATCGGCAGCGCCCGCAGTTACCAGACCCAGCAGCGGCGGGCGGAGGAGCTGGCCCAGCTGGACCGGGCCAAGACCGCCTTCTTCTCCAACATCAGCCACGAGTTCCGCACCCCGCTCACCCTGATCATGGGTCCCCTGGAGGAGCTGCGCACCCGCCTGGAGGGCGCCGACGAGCGCGTGGGCGAGGAGCTGGGCGTCATCCACCGCAACGCCCTCAGGCTGGGCAAGCTGGTCAACACGCTGCTCGACTTCTCGCGGATCGAGGCGGGCCGGATGCAGGCCCGCTACGAGCCGGTCGACCTCGCGCTGTTCACCGCCGAACTCGCCAGCGTGTTCCGGGCCGCCGTCGAGCGTGCCGGGCTCGCCTTCGAGGTGGACTGCCGGCCCCTGGACCAGCCGGTGTACGTCGACCGCGGCATGTGGGAGAAGGTCGTCCTCAACCTGCTGAGCAACGCGCTGAAGTTCACCTTCGACGGGGCCGTGCGGGTGTCGCTCACGTCCGACGCGGGGCAGGCCGTGGTCCGGGTCTCCGACACCGGCATCGGGGTGCCGGAGGTGGAGATGCCGCGGCTGTTCGAGCGCTTCCACCGCGTACCGACGGCACGGTCGCGGTCCAATGAGGGCAGCGGCATCGGGCTGGCGCTGGTGCGGGAGCTGGTCCAGCTGCACGGCGGGACCATCGACGCGCGCAGTGAGGTGGGCGCGGGGACCACGTTCACCATCCGGCTGCCCTTCGGCCACGCCCACCTGCCGGCCGACCAGGTCGCACCCACGACGGGCAGCATCACGGCGACGGAGACGGCCGAACCGTTCGTGCAGGAGGCCCTGCGCTGGCTGCCGGAGGAGTCGGGGAACCCCGACCCGGCGGCGCAGGACGCGTCCGCCGTGGTGCCCGCCGCGCCCCGCCCCGCCGCGCCCCGGCCCGACGGGCCGCGGGCCCGGGTGCTCGTGGCGGACGACAACGCCGACATGCGCGACTACCTGCGGCGGCTGCTGGCGGGCCGGTACGAGGTGACCACGGTGGTCGACGGCGCCGCCGCCCTCGCCGCGGCCCGCGGCAACCCGCCGGACCTGGTCATCAGCGATGTCATGATGCCCGTCCTGGACGGCCTGGGACTGGTCGCGGCGCTCCGGGCGGACCCGCGCACCGCGGGCGTCCCGATCATGCTCGTGTCGGCGCGCGCCGGCCAGGAGGCCGCCGTGGAGGGCCTGTCCGCCGGTGCGGACGACTACCTCGTCAAGCCGTTCGGCGCTCAGGAGCTCCTCGCCCGGGTGCGGGCCGCCGTCGACCTGGCCCGGCTACGCAACCACCACTCCCAGTGGCGCGCCGCACTGATCAACTCGCTGCAGGAGGGCTTCTTCGTCGCCGACGCCGACGGGGCCATCGTCGAGGTCAACTCCGCCTTCTCCGAGATTCTCGGCTACCCGGCCGAGAACCTGCCCTACCCGGCGCCGCAGCCCTGGTGGCCCGATGCGCGGACCGACCCCGCCGCCCACGAGCAGGTGGTCCAGGCGTACCGCGACGTCATGGCCGGCACGCACGGCAACATGGTGCTGCCGCTGCAGCACCGGGACGGTCACCGCCTGTGGGCGGCGGTGGCGATCAACTCCGTGCAGGACGACCGGGGGGCGCGGATGATGGTCGGCACCATCCGCGACATCACCACGGAACGGTACGCCGCCCAGCGCGACACCGCCCTCAACGCCATCAACGAGCACCTGGCGGCCGCCCGTACCGTGCCCGAGGTGCTCCAGGCCGCTGTCGCCCAGCTGCGGCGGCAGTGGCACGCCAGAGCGGCGTTCGCCAGCGCGGGCACCATCGTCGCGGCCGACCCGGCGCAGCGCGGTGCCGCACCCACCGGGCCGCCCGCGGCAATGGACGAGCTGCGCGACGTCGCACCGTCGCGCATCCTCATCGACACCCGGGGCGGCCGACCCAGCGGAGTGGGGACCACCGTCGACTCCCCGCTCGGGCCCGTCGCGGTATGGCTGGACCTCGATCCGGCGCGGGGCTTCGGCACCGAGGACCAGACGCTGCTGCTGCTGCTCTGCGGGTCGGTGGCGCAGGCGCTGCACCGGGCGTACGCGTTCGACCGACAGCGCGAGGTCGCGGTCACCCTGCAACGCTCCATCCTGGGCCCGGTCGCCCTGCCGGACGGCTTCGCCGTGCGCTACCGACCGGCCAGCCGGCCGCTGGAGGTCGGCGGCGACTGGTACGACGCCGTAGCCCTGCCCGACGGCCGCATCGGCATCATGGTCGGCGACTGCGTCGGCCGCGGGCTGTCCGCGGCCACCATCATGGGGCAGCTGCGCAGCGCTGGACGCGCACTGCTGCTGCAGGCCACCGGCCCCGGCGAGGTGCTCACCGCACTGGACCAGTTCGCCGCGCTGCTGCCGGGCGCGACCTGCACGACCGCGTTGTGCGCGATCCTGGACCCCGACGACGGGCGGCTGGTCTACAGCAGCGCCGGCCACCCGCCGGCGATCCTCACCCTGTCCGGCGGACAGACCGACCTGCTCAGCGCCGGCCGCGGCATGCCGCTCGGCGTGCGTCACCGGCAGCCCCGGTCGGAGGCCAGCGCGGTGGTGCCGCCCCGGGCGGTGCTCCTGCTCTACACCGACGGGCTCGTCGAACGCCGCCGCCGGCCGCTCGACGCGGGCATCCGCAAGGCCGCCGAGACCGTGCAGGACCACCACACCCTGCCCGTGGAGCAGCTCGCCGACCAGATCATGACCCGGATGACCGACGACGGGGGAGGCACCGACGACGTCGCCCTGCTGCTCTACCGGCACCCCGCCCCGTTGGACCTGTCCTTCGAGGCCGACCCCGGGGAGCTGGCGCCCGCCCGCACCGCCCTGCGCGCGTGGCTGGCCCGGGCCGGCGCGGGCGCGACCACCGCCCAGAACGTGCTCGTCGCCGCCGGCGAGGCGTGCGCCAACGCGATCGAGCACGGCCACCGCAGCACCTTCGGGCGGGTCAGGCTGTTCGCGCGGGCGATGGGGGAGCACATCCACATCACCGTCGCCGACACCGGCCAGTGGTTGCCCGAGGGCGGTGAGCCGAAGGCGCACCGCGGTCACGGCCTCAAGCTCATGCGTGCCCTCATGAGCCACGTCAGCCTGCGCGCCGAGCCCACCGGCACCATTGTCGAGATGTCCACGAGGATCACGTCATGACGACCGCACTGCACCTGACCACCGGACAGACCCCGGACGGCGCGCCGCAGCTCACCGCCGTGGGCGAGATCGACATCAGTAACTGCGCGGAGTTCGCCGGGGCGCTCGCCGAGGCCATCGGCCCGGGCCGGCGGCTGCTGGTGGACCTGACCCGGGTGGAGTACCTCGACAGCGCCGCCCTGGCGGTGCTGTTCGCCCACGCCGAGCACGTCGACGTCCGCGTCTCGCCGCTCAACGAGGCCCTGTTGACCATCTCCGGCCTCACCGCGCTCACCACCGTCGAGGTCGTCACGTCGCCGGCGGAGCCCGACCCGCACTGACCCGCGACCCGGGCCCGCGCCGGCGGAGCCCGACCCGCACTGACCGGCGACCCGGGCAGCGTCGGCTCAGGGCCGGTCAGCCGGGGGATCCGGCGCGGCGGGGTCCTCGCCGGTTCCGGGGCCGTCGCGTGCCGGCGCGCCGGCCGGCGGCGCGTCCAGTGCGGCCTGCGGCGCGGCGGGCCGGGGATCCGCTGGCGCGTACCGGGACGCCTGCACCGCGGCCCGGTAGGCCACGGCCACGACCGGCACGGCGACCACCGCCCCGGCGATGCCGCCCACCAGTGTGCCGGCGCTGACCGCCAGCAGAACCACCGCGGGGTGCAGCCGCAGCGCCCGCCCCATGACGAACGGTTGCAGCAGGTTGCTCTCGGCCTGCTGGACCAGCACCACCGCGCCGAGCACGAGCAGGGCGTCGGTCGGGCCGTTGCTCACCAGCGCGACGAGGACGGCGGCGGCCCCGGCCACGATCGCGCCGACGATCGGCACGAACGCGAACAGGAAGGTCAGCACCGCCAGGCCGAGCGCCAGCGGGATGTCGAGGATCACCAGCGCGACGCCGATGCCCACCGCGTCGGCGGCGGCCACCACCACGGTGCCGCGCACGTACGCCACCAGCGTGCCCCACCCGGCGCGGGCCGCCGCGTCGGTCCGGCCGTGGTGCGCCCGGGGGACGAGGCCGAGGATCCAGCACCAGATCCGGTCGCCGTCGCGGAGCAGGAAGAACAGGAAGACCAGCGAGAGCATGACGGCGGCGAGGGTCTGCACCGCGGTGGCGGCACCGGACACCGGGTCCGGCGCCGAGCCGCGCAGGGTGGTCACCAGGCCCTCGACCATCCGGTCGAGCTGACCGCGGGTCAGCGGTCCGCTGGTCAGACTGCGCCGGATCCGTTCGAGACCCTCGATGACCTGGTTCTCCAGGTCATCGAACTGGGCCACCGCCTGGTTGGTGACCAGCGCGAGCGGGCCGATGACGACGGCGAGCAGGAAGAGCACCGCGCCGAGCGCCGCCAGCCAGTCGGGTGCGCGCCACCGGCGCAGCAGCGTCGCCACCGGCGACAACAGGGCCGCCAGGAGCAGCGCGGCCGCGAGGGCCAGCGTGAGCGGAGCCAGCCGCACCAGAATCCACGCGAGCACGGCGACGGCGGCCGCCACGACCAGTAGGCAGCCGGCGACCACCGCGACGCGCAGGAGGGCCCGGGGCGCCAGCCGCCTGAGCCCGGCGCGTGGCGACGGCCGCCGCATCGACATCTGATCTCCCGTGGTGGTCGAAAGCTCCGCGACCGCCGCACCCGGGCGTTAGCCCGCGCCCGACATGGGCACTACCTCATCATGCTCCAGGTACCCGGCACCGAGCTTCAGGCACCCGCCGCCGTCGACCGCCCGGTGCGCGGATTCGTCCGCCCGGCGCCGCAGGGGCGCGGCGCTGCCGGCCGTGGCTGAGCCCCGGACCGCCGTACCCGGTCACGCGCCCGTGCGGACCGCTGCCGCGACGGCCCGGCGGCCGGCGTGATCCTCCTGGCTGCTCTGGCGCTGATGGCGGCGCTGGCGGTCTGCGCGCCGCTGTGCACCCGCGGCCTTGGCCGCGACGCCGGGTATCCGCTGGCCGGCGGCTTCCTCGTGGTGGGTGGCCTGCTGGGGTCCCGGCTGCCGGAGGTGGCCGACGGCGGCGCGGTCGCCGTGGCGTGGCGTTGGCTGCCCGCGCTCGACGTCTCGCTCGCGGTGCGCCTGGACGGCCTGTCGATGGTCTTCGCCCTGCTCGTTCTCGGGGTGGGCGCGCTGGTGATGGCCTACTGCCCCCGGTACCTGTCCACCGACTCCCGCCACACCGGCACCTACACCCTGCTCACGCTCTTCGCGACCGCGATGCTCGGCGTGGTGCTGGCCGGAGACCTGCTGGTGCTGTTCGTGTTCTGGGAGCTGACCACGGTCTGCTCGTTCTTCCTCATCGGCGGCACCGGGCCGGCCGCCGCGCGCCCGGCGCTGCGGGCCCTGGTCGTGACCGCGGCCGGAGGACTCGGGCTGCTCGCCGCCGTGGTGCTGGTGTCGGTCGCCCTGGGCACCTCGGATCTCGCCGCCATCCTGCGTCAGCCGGAGGCGGTCAAGGACAGCGGGGTCGCCTGGGCGGTCGGCGCGCTGGTGGTGTTCGCCGCGTTCACCAAGTCCGCGCAGGTGCCGTTCCACTTCTGGCTGCCCACGGCCATGGTCGCGATCACGCCGGTCAGCGCCTACCTGCACGCCGCGACCATGGTCAAGGCCGGGATCTACCTGCTGATGCGCTTCACCCCGCTGTTCGCCGGGGAGCCGGCCTGGACCGCGGTCCTGGTGGGGGTGGGGCTGGCCACCGCCCTGCTGGGCGCGTTGCTGGCGCTGCGTCAGCACGACCTGAAGGCGCTGTTGGCGTACTCGACGGTCAGCCAGCTCGGCCTGCTGGTCGCCGCCGTGGGGGTGGGTACGGCGCTGGCGCTGACCGCGGCGATCCTGCACACGGTCGCGCACGCGCTGTTCAAGGCGACGCTGTTCATGCTGGTCGGCATCATCGACCGGGAGGCGGGCAGCCGCGACATCCGCCAGTTGTCGGGCCTGCGCCGGGCGATGCCGGTGACCGCGACGCTCACCGGCCTCGCGGCGATGTCGATGGCCGGGCTGCCGCCGCTGCTCGGGTTCGTCAGCAAGGAGGCCCTGTTCGACGGGTTCCTGCACCTGGCCGGCGGCGGCTGGCCGGCGGTCGCCGCGGCGGCGTCGGCGGCGGCGGCCTCGGTGCTGACGTTCGCGTACGCGCTGCGCATCGTCTACGGCGCCTTCGCGGGGTCCGGCCCCCCGACGGGGCTCTACGAGCCCGCGGCCGCCTTCCTGGCGCCGGCCGCGGTGGCCGCCGTCCTGGGCGCCGCGTTCGGTCCCGCCGTGGACGGCCTGACCCCCCTGGTGGTGAGCGCGGCCTACGACACCCGCACCGGGGGACAGCCGCCGGACCTGGCGTTCTGGCATGGCTTCACACCCGCGCTGTGGATGTCGGTGGCGGCGGTCGCGGCCGGCAGCCTGCTGTTCCTCGGCCGTCGCCGGGTGGACCGGGCGGTGCAGCGGTTGCCGCTGCCGCCGTCCGGCGGCGACCTGTTCGACCGGGCCTACGACGGGCTGCTCCGCCTTGGTGCCCTGGTGGGCCGCCCCGCCCGCCGGGAGGAGGTGGGCGCGTTCCTGTGGCGTCCCGTGCTCGCGGTGGTGGCGCTCGGCGCGGTGGTGTTGCCGCTGGCGTCCGGTCCGCCCGCCGTCATCGCGTCGCCGGTGACGGACTGGGCGGTGGCCGGGCTGTTGCTGGTGGCGCTCGCCGGCCTGGTGTGCCTGCGGTCGGCGCTGGGGGTGGTGGCGCTGCTCGGCGTGACCGGGCTGGTGCTGGCGGTCTGGTTCGCGCTGGCGGGCGCGCCGGACGTGGCCCTCACGTTGATCATCGTCGAGGTGCTCACCGCGGTGGTGGCGATGCTGGTGCTGCGCCGCCTGCCACCGCGGTTCGGCCGTCCCGCGCGCGGCCGGGCCGGTGCGGCGGGCCTGCTGGCGGTCGCCGCCGGACTGGTCGCCGGGCTCGCCACGCTGCAGCTCACGGGCCGCCGCGACCTGTCGGCGGCGGGCACCTACTTCCTGTCCGCGGCGGAGCCGGAGACCGGCGGCACCAACGTCGTCAACACCATCCTGGTGGACTTCCGGGGCCTGGACACGCTCGGCGAGGCGACGGTGCTGGCGGCCGTGGCGCTCGGCCTGCTGGCTCTCTTCGGCGGCCCCGCCGGTGCCGGCGCAGGGCAGGCGGGCGGTGCCGGGCGGCCGGGCGGTGCCGGGCCGCCCGTCGGTGCCGCCGGCCGCGGTGGCGGGGCGCCGCGGGCGCGGGACCGGCGTGCCGCCGGTGACGACGTGGTCCTGGATCTGGCGTACCGCACCCTGGGCCCCGTGATGCTGGTGACGTCCGGCTACCTCTTCCTGCGCGGGCACGACGAACCGGGCGGGGGGTTCATCGGGGCGCTGGTCGCCGGGGTCGCGGTCGCCCTGGCGGCGCTGGCGCACCCACCCGACCGGCCGTCCCTGCTGCTGCGGCGGCTGCCGGTGCGCCCCCTGGTCGCCGGCGGCCTGCTGCTCAGCGTGGCGGTGGGTGCGGCGCCCCTGCTCGCCGGGGAGCCGTTCCTGACGCCGCTGCGGATTCCGTTGCCGGGCGGCTACCTGCCCACCTCGCTGGTCTTCGACGTCGGCATCTACCTCATGGTGCTGGCGCTCGTGGTCGCCGCGGTGCGGCGGCTCCGGGTGGGCTCCGCCACCGGACCGGGCTCCGCCACCGGACCGGGCTCGGCCACCGGACCGGGCTCGGCCACCGGCGGCGGCTCCGCCACCGGTGCGGATCCGGTCGGGGTGCCCGGCGCGGACGTCCGCACCGCGGAGGCGGGGCCCCGATGAGCGTCGCGATCGCCGTGGGGCTGCTGACCGCGGCCGGGGTCTACCTGCTGCTGCGCCGGGAGCTGATCCGGGTGGTGGTCGGGTTCGTCCTGCTCGGGCACGCGGTCAACCTGGTGCTGCTCTCGGCCGGTGGCCTGGACCGCCGGGACCCGCCGCTGGGCGCCACCGACCCCCGGCACACGGCCGACCCGCTGCCGCAGGCCTTCGTCCTGACCGCCATCGTCATCACCTTCGGCATCACGGTGTACCTGCTGGGCCTGGCAGCGCTCGACACCCGCGCCGGAGCCCGCCGGCCGGGCGACGGTGCCGGCCAACGCCGGGCCGCGACCGCGACGGGCCCCGACGGTGCGGCGGAGTCGCCGGAGCCCACCCGCACCGGTGAGGGCCCCGGTGACCGCAGCGCGGACGGGTCCGGCGCCCGGCGGGCGCCCCGGCGACCCGGGGGCGAGCGACCGGTGGAGCCGGAGTGAGCGCGCTGCTCGTCCTGCCGATCGCCCTGCCGATGCTCGGTGCCGGGGTGCTGCTGGTCGGCCCGTACCGGGTCGGCCGGCATCGCGTCGGCGGGTTCGCCGTTGCGGCCGCCGTGCTGGTCACCGCCGGCGTGCTGCTCGCCGCGACAAGCGACGGCAGCGTCGTCGCCCTGCACCTGGGCGGCTGGCCGGCGGGCTTCGCGATCAGCCTGGCGGCGGACACGTTCGCGGCGTTGATGCTCGCCGTCACGTCGGTCGTCACCTTGGCGTGCGCGGCGTTCGCGGCCGCCGCCGGTGACGACCGGCAGCGCTTCTTCGTTCCGTTGGTGCTGCTCATGTCCGCCGGGGGGTACGGCGCCTTCCTCGCCGCGGACCTGTTCAACCTGTTCGTCCTCGTCGAGGTCATGCTGGTGCCCTCGTACGTGCTGCTCGCCCTCGGCGGCGGCGCCCGCCTGTCGGCCGCCCGGGTGTACGTGACGGTGAACCTGCTGGCCTCCACCGTCTTCCTGGCGGGCGTGGGACTGCTGTACGGCGTGACCGGCACGGTGAACCTCGGCGCGCTGGCCGGGGCGGCCACCGCCTCGCCCGCCGTCGCGGCGGCCGGGGCGGTGGTGCTGGTGGCGCTGGCGGTGAAGGCGGCCGTCGTGCCGCTGCACGGGTGGCTGCCGCGCACCTACCCGCACGCCTCCCCGGCGGTGACGGCGCTCTTCTCCGGCCTGCTGACCAAGGTCGGGGTCTACGCCCTGATCCGGATCGTGGCGGTGGTCTACGAGGGGGACGCCGGCGGTCCCTGGCCGTGGGCGGTGGCCGCCGCCACCACCATGGTGGTGGGGGTGCTGGGTGCGCTGGGGGAGTCCGGCATGCGGTCCGTGCTGACGTTCCACATGGTCAGCCAGATCGGCTACGTCCTGCTGGGTCCGGCGCTGTTCGGCACCGCCGGGCTGGGCGCGGCCATCTTCTACCTGGTGCAGTACATCCCCGTCAAGGCGGCCCTGCTGCTGTGCGCCGGCGCCGTCCGGTCCACCTACGGTACGGACCGCCTGGACCGGCTCGGCGGTCTCGCCCGACGGCATCGCGTGCTGGCGGTGACCTTCGTCGTGGCGGCGCTGTCGCTGGCCGGTCTGCCCCCGTTCTCGGGCTTCGTGGCGAAGTTCGTGGTGCTGCGCGCGGCCGCCGAGCAGGGCAGCTACCTGCTGCTGGCCGTGGCGGTGACCGTCAGCCTCTTCACCCTGCTCTCCATGATGAAGATCTGGACGGGGGCGTTCTGGGGCGAGCCGGTGCCCGAGGACCCGCGGGCCGAGGCCGCCGCAGGCCCCGCGCGGCGCGCCACACCGGCCGGCGGGGAACGCGCGGGCGCGGCGGCGCCCGCGCGCACCGCCCGGATGCGTCCGGCCCTGGTGGCCCCGGCCGCCTGCCTGGCCGCGCTGACCGTGGCGCTCGGCCTCGGCGCCCAGCCGTTGCTGGCACTCAGCGGCGGGGCCGCCGACCAGCTCGGGCGACCCGCCGGGTACGCGCGGGCGGTGACCGCGCCATGAGGGGGGTGCGGCGCGCCGGACGGCTGCTGCGCTTCGCCGGTTACTTCGGCGGGCGCCTCGTGGTGGCGAACCTGGTGGTCGCCCGGGAGATCCTCACCCCGGGCAGCGGCCTGGCACCGGGCATCGTGGACCTTCCGCTGCGCTGCCGGACGCCCGTGGAGACCGCCCTGCTGGCCAACCTGATCAGCCTCACCCCGGGCACGCTGACCGTGGCGATCACGGGCGACCCGCCGACGCTGTACGTGCACGGCATGCACGCCGCGGACCCGGCCCTGTTCCGCCGGCAGCTGCAGGAGATGGAGGACCGGCTGCTGGCGGCGGTGCGCCCCGCGGAGGACGACGCCGGTGGGCCGACCGACCGGGGCCGCGTCGGGCGGCCCCCCACCTCGGAGGGGAGGCGGTCGTGACCCCGCTCGACATCGTCCTGGCGGCGCTCGGCCTGGCCATGCTCGTGGCCGTCGTCCGGCTGATCGCCGGCCCGACGGACGCCGACCGGGCGGTGGCCGTCGACTACGGGTTCTTCGTCACCGTGGCGGTGCTCGCGGTGCTCGCGGTCCGGCTCGACGAGCGATCCCTGCTGGACCTTGTCCTCGTCGCCACCCTCGTCGGCTTCCTGGCCACCGTGGCCCTGGCCCGGCTCGTGCAGCGGAGGTCGCGGTGACGCCCGCCACCGTGGTGGCCGGGGCGCTGCTGGCCACGGGGGCGGCCCTGATGGCGGTGGCGGCCCTGGGCCTGGTGCGGCTGCCGGACGTCTACCACCGCATGAATGCCGTGGCCAAGGCGGCGAGCCTCGGCCTGGTCTGCGTGCTCCTCGGCGTGCTGGTGCTGATGCCGAGCTGGCGCAACGCGGCGGTGATCGGCGCGGCCGTGCTCCTGCAGCTGTTCACGGCGCCGGTCGGCGGGTTCGCCCTGGCCCGCGCCGCGTACCGCGCCGGTGCCCCGCTGGCCCGCATCACCTGCTACGACCGGTTGGCGGGGCCGGCGGCCGGCGGCCCCGGCGGGCCGCCGTCCGGTCCACCGGACCAGGAGGAGGACGACGGATGACCCGGTACGGCTCGCACGCCCTGGGGGGCCGGTTCGTCGACGGCTATCCGCGAATCGAGGACCACGCGCTGATCGGCGACGGCGACACGGCGGCGCTGGTGGGCGTGGACGCGACGGTCCGGTGGCTGTGCCTGCCCCGCTTCGACGGCCCGGCGCTGTTCGCGTCGCTGCTGGACGCCGGCCGGGGCGGCTGCTGGGTGGTGCGGCCGCGCGGCCTGCGCGGCGTGCGCCAGTGGTACCTGCCGGACAGCGCGGTGACGGTCACCGAGCTGCGCGCCGACACCGGCACCGTCCGCGTCGTGGACGCCCTTCCGCTGCGCGGCTCCCTGGACACCGGGCGGAGTAACGGCACGGGGCAGTTGGCCCGGCTGGTCAGCGCCGTGGACGGAGAGGTGGACCTGCAGGTGCGCCTCAGCGCCCGCGGTGGGGTGCGCGCCGCGGCGACCCCGGCGGAGATCCTGCTGCACTGGCCCGGGTCCGACCGGCCGCTGCGCCTGTCGAGCAGCCGACCCGTGCCGGGGCTGGACCGGCTCGACGGGTCGGTGCGCCTGCGCGCCGGCGAACGGCTGGGGCTGGTGCTGCGCTGGGGTGACGGGCCCACCCGGCTGCGCACCGCGGACGACGTGGCCGCGGCCCTGGCGCAGACCGGCGACGCCTGGAGGTCGTGGAGCGCCGGCATCACGTTCGCCGGGCCGCACGAGGAGCTGGTGCGGCGCAGCGCGATCACCCTCAAGCTCTGTGACCATCACCCCAACGGCGCGATCGTGGCCGCGCCGACGTCGTCGCTGCCCGAGACGATCGGCGGCGAGCGCAACTGGGATACCGGTTCACCTGGGTACGCGACGCCGCGTACACCGTGTACGCGCTGCGCCGCATCGGGCTGACCGGCGAGAGCGAGAGCTTCCTGTCCTGGGTGCTGCGCGCCTGCGTCAACGACGGCCGCCCGCACATCCTCTACACCCTCGACGGCACCCGGCCCGACCCGGAGCGCGTCGACGAGGACCTGGAGGGCTACCGCCGGTCGGCGCCGGTGCGGTGGGGCAACGCCGCCGCCGACCAGGTCCAGCACGACGTCTACGGGGAGATCCTGGACTGCGCCTGGCAGTGGGTGCGCGGCGGCGGCGCCGTCGACGCTCGCCGCTGGGCCCGGCTTGCGGACCTCGGCGAGGCGGCCCGCCGCCACTGGCGCACCCCCGACCACGGCATCTGGGAGATCCGGGAGGCGGGCCGGCCGTTCACCTACTCGGTGGCGATGTGCCAGGTGGCGGCCGACCGGCTGGCCCGCATCGCCGCCGCCACGGGGCGCGCCGCCGCGCAGCGGCGCTGGGGCGGGCTCGCCACCACCATCCGCGCGGCGCTGCTCACCGAGGCGTACGACCGCGACGCCGGACACCTCACCGAGCACCTCGGCCAGCCGGGCACCCTCGACGCGAGTCTGCTCGCCCTGCCGCTGCGCCGCGTGATCGACGCCGACGACCCGCGGATGACCGCCACCGTGGACGCCGTCGTGCGCCGTCTCGGCGCGGGCGGTGACCTGCTCTACCGCTACCTGCCGCACGAGTCCCCCGACGGCCTGGCGGGGGAGGAGGGCGCCTTCCTGCTCTGCTCGTTCTGGTGGGTCGACAACCTGGCCAAGACCGGCCGCGTCGACGAGGCCCGCGAGCGCTTCGACCGGCTCTGCGCCCGGGCCAACCACGTCGGGCTGCTGCCGGAGCAGATCGACCCCGCAACCGGGCTGTTCCTGGGCAACTTCCCCCAGGCATTCAGCCACATCGGCCTGATCAGCAGTGCCGTGAACCTGGCCCGCGCGGGCTCGCCCGGGGCCCGCACCGGGTGGAGCGCGCCGGGCGCCGCGGCCGGGGGCCACGCGCAGGCCCGCTGAGACGCGCTCGCCTCCCCGCGGCGGCCGGCTGGCCCGCGCCGGCTGGCGACGGGCTGCGGCACCCGCCGTGCCCGGCCGCCGGTGGGTCAGCCGGTGGCCCTGCGGTCCCGGTCGGGGGTATCGCATGCCATCGCGGCCACCAGGTCCTCGCGGGCCCGGGCCACCCGGGAGCGGATGGTGCCGACCGGGCAGTCGCAGACGTCGGCGGCCTCGGCGTAGGACAGGCCCAGCAGTTGGGTGGCGATGAACGCCTCGCGGCGCTGGGCCGGCAGCCGGTCCAGCAGGTCGCGCAGCGCGACCTGCTCGTCCAGGAGGGCGGCGCCGTGCCGCAGCGACGCCGCCTCGGCCGCGGGCTGCCAGGCGTCCAGCCCGGCCCGGCGGGGCTGGCGGGAGGCGGTGCGCAGGTGGTCGGCGGCGACCCGCCGGGCGATGGCCAGCAGCCAGGTGCGGGCGGTGGCGCGGGCGGCGAAGCGCGGCAGCGCCCGCATCGCCCGCAGGTAGGTCTCCTGGGCCAGGTCCTCGGCGTCGGCGACGCCGATCAGGTAGACCAGGAACCGGTGCACGTCGGCGTGGGTGGCTTCGACGAACCGGGTGGCGGCCTCCCGGTCGCCGGCCTTGGCGGCCAGGGCGAACCCGGTGACCGTGGCGTCGTCGCGGCGGGCTGCGAACATGCGGCACAGCGTAGCCCCTGCGCGACCCATCGCGGCACATCGATGTGGCGCCCGGTGGGAACCAGGCCCGCCCACCGGGCGACTACTGAGGCGTGGACTGTGAGGCGAGCCGCGAGGCGCTGTCGGCCCGGCTCGACGGCGAGGACCTGCCCTCGGAGCGGGCCGCCCTCGACGCGCACCTGGCCTCGTGCGCGTCGTGCCGGGGCTGGGGCGAGCTGGCCGCCACCGCGGGACGGCTGCTCGCGACGGGCCTGCCCACGCCGCCCAGTCCGGGCGTTCCGGACACGGTGCTGACGGCGGTGCCGCGCCCGTGGCGGTTCCGGGCCGCCGTGGTGCTGCGGTGGGTCCTGGGTGTGCTCGGCGGCGCCCAGCTGCTGCTGGGCATCACCCAGATCACGTCGCTGGCCGGCGGCGCCCACGCCCACTCGGGGCAGGTGGCCAGTCCCGGTCACCTGTGGCACGAGTCGGCCGCCTGGAACCTGGCCGTGGGCGCGGGCTTCCTGGTCATCGCCGCCCGCCGTGACCGGCCCTCCGGCGTGCTGCCCATGCTGAGCGTCTTCATCGCCGTGCTGGCGCTGCTGAGCCTCGGCGATCTCGGCGCCGGTCGGGTGCAGGCCGCGTGGCTGCTGAGCCACGGATTCATCGTGGCCGGCTACGTCATCGTCGTGCTGCTCGGACGGCCCGGTTTCGCGTTCGCGGAGCCGCCCGGCGGCGGCCGGGTCCGCCGCTGGTACCTCGACGCCGACGCCGACGCCGACGCGGACCCGGCGGCGGCGCCGGAGGCGGCCCGGCGCCTGCCCGGCGCGCCGGCGGCGCGGCACCGCGAGGTCGCCTGAGCCGCGACGGCGTTGCCGCTGCGCGGGCGGCGGCGACCG
>DATMJT010000004.1:0-5725 GCA_035553735.1 Pilimelia sp. | reverse complement strand
GCACGTCGCCGGAGAGCACGCTGATCGAGGCCGGCGCGCCCGCCTCGATCAGCGTGCTCTCCGGCGACGTGCACCACACCTACGTGGCCCGGGCCGAGCTGGGGCCGGACGTGGTCAGCCCGGTGCACCAGCTCACCTGCTCGCCGCTGCACAACCAGGTGCCGGTGGTGATGCGCCCCCTCCTGCGGCTCGGCTGGGCCCGCGCCGCGGCCAGGTTCACCCGGGGGCTGGCCCGCGCGGCGGGGCTGCCGGCCCCGCGGGTGCGGTGGCGCCGGCTGTCCGGGCCGTACTTCGGCAACGCGGTCGCCACCCTGGTGCACGAGGGGCGCGCGGCGCGGGTCCGGGTCGAGGGCACCACGTCGTCCGGCGAGCTGCGCAGGGTCGCCGAGCTGCCGCTGAGCGCCGGCTGACCCTGGACGGGGGCGGTCGCGCGCGCCGGCCGCAACCGGCCAGGTCGGCCCGGCACGCGCGATCCGGCCGCACGGCCCGCGACGGCCGCGACCGGCCCGGTCAGCCCGGCACGCGGTCCAGGCCCAGCGCGGCCCGCGGGTAGCCGGTGTCACCCGGGCCAGCCCACCGGTAGGCCGCCAGCCCGGCCACCCGGGCGCCGCGCACCATCCGGTCGTCGTCGTCGACCAGCAGCAGCTCCCGCTCGGGCAGCCCGAGCGTCGCGGCGGCCGCGGCGAAGAACTCCCGGGACGGCTTGGCCGCGCCCACCTCGGCCGAGCTCACCACGGCGTCGAACTCGGCGTCCAGGCCCAGCTCGGCCAGGTCCGCGCGGAGCCGGTCGGTGGCGTTGGTGGCCAGCGCGACCGGGCGGCCGGCGGCGCGCGCCTCGCGCACCAGCGCCAAGGCGCCGCGGTCCACGGCGCCGCGGCGGCGCGCCCACGCGGCGACCGCCGCCGCGGCGGCGTCGGGGTCGGCCGACGAGCCCAGGACCTGGGCGGCCTCGGCCAGCCACCGGTCGTGGGCCACCTGCCCGGTGATCGCCGGCAGCAGCCGCGGCCAGTGCAGCGCGGTGGCCGCGATCGCCCCGGGCGCCAGGCCGTGGCGTTCCTCGATCTCGGCCGCCTCCCGCGCGTCCCAGCGCCGCAGCACGCCGTCCAGGTCGATGAGCAGCCCGCGGGGGGCGGTCCGCGGCATCAGGCAGCGTCCTCCTCGGTCTTCAGGCGCTGACTGATGACCTGGGTCACGCCGCCGCGCATGGTCACCCCGTAGAGCGCGTCGGCGACCTCCATGGTGCGCTTCTGGTGGGTGATGATGATCAGCTGGCTCTTCTCCCGCAGCTGGGCCAGCAGGGTGATCAGCCGGCCGAGGTTGACGTCGTCCAGGGCGGCCTCGACCTCGTCCATGATGTAGAACGGGCTGGGCCGGGCGCGGAAGATGGCCACCAGCATGGCGACCGCGGTCAGCGACCGTTCGCCGCCGGACAGCAGCGACAGCCGCTTGATCTTCTTGCCGGGCGGGCGCGCCTCGACCTCCACGCCGGTGGTCAGCAGGTCCTCCGGGTCGGTGAGCACCAGCCGGCCCTCGCCGCCGGGGAACAGCACCGGGAAGACCTGCTCGAACTCGCGGGCGGTGTCGGCGTACGCGCTGGCGAAGACCTCCAGGATGCGGTCGTCCACGTCCCTGACCACGGTGAGCAGGTCCCGCCGGGTGGCCTTGACGTCCTCCAGCTGGTCGGAGAGGAACTTGTACCGCTCCTCCAGCGCGGCGAACTCCTCCAGGGCCAGGGGGTTGACCTTGCCCAGCAGGGCCAGGTCGCGCTCGGCCTTGTTCGCCCGCTTCTCCTGGGTGGCGCGGTGGAACGGCACCGGCTCCGGCGGCGGCTGCCCGGCCGCCTCGGCGGCGGCCACCTCGGCCTGGGTCGGCGGCACCGGCTGGTCGGGGCCGTACTCGGCCAGCAGGCCGTCCACGTCCAGGCCGAAGTCCTCGGCGGCCCTGGCCTCCAGCTGCTCGATGCGCAGCCGCTGCTCGGCGCGGGCCACCTCGTCGCGGTGCACCTCGCTGGTCAGCCGCTCCAGCTCGGCGCCCAGCGCCTTGGCGCGGCCGCGCACCTCGGAGAGCTCGGCCTCGCGCGCCGAGCGGGCGGCCGCGACCTCGTCGCGGCGGCGGGCGGCCTCGGCCAGCGACGCCACCACGCGGCCCAGTGCGCTGCGCGCCCCGGCCTCCACGGCGCGGGCGATGGCGGCGCCGCGGGCCCGGGCGGCGCGCCGGGCGGCGGCGCGCTCCCGGGCCGCCCGCTCGGCCGCGGCCTGTCGGGCCAGCGAGTCGGCCCGCCCGGCCAGCGCGGCCACCCGCTCCTCGGCGGTGCGCACGGCCAGCCGCACCTCCAGCTCGTTCTGCCGGGCGGCGGGCAGCGCGGCGGCCAGTTCGTCGCGCTCCTGGGTGGAGGGCTCGGCGTCGACCGGGGTGGCCTCGGCCAGCCGCAGCCGCTCCTCCAGCTCCTCCAGCGCCGCGAGGTCGGTGTCGCGGGCCTGCTCCGCCCGGGCCCGGGAGGCGGCCAGCCGGTCCGCCTCCCCGCGCGCCGACCGGGCGGCCGCGCCCAGCTCGGCCAGCCGCCGGGCGGCCGCGTTGCGCTCGCCCTCGGCGCGGCGGCGCTCGGCCGCGGCGGCCTCCATGGCGGCCTTGCGCGCGGCCACCTCCGCACGCGCGGTCTCCAGGCGGGCTTCCAGCTCCTCGATGGTCGCCTCGGCCTGCACCCGCCGCGTCCGGGCCTCCTCCACCGCGGCCTGGACCTCGATGGTGCTGGCCGCCTTGGCCGAGCCGCCGGCGGCCGCGTAGCCGCCGAGCACGTCACCGTCGGGGGTCACCGCGCGCAGCTGCGGGTGGTCGGCGACCAGCCGGCCGGCGGCGGCGAGGTCGGGCACCAGCACCACGTCGCGCAGCGCCCGCAGCAGCGCCGGGCGCAGCGCCTCGGGGCAGCGGACCACGTCCGGCGCCCAGCGGACGCCGGCCGGCAGCGTCGGGCGCAGGGCGTCCAGCGATCCGGTCACCCCCGGCGCCTCCGGGCCGGCGACCAGCAGCGCGGCGCGGCCCGCGTCAGCGATCTTGAGCAGCCGGATGGCCTCCACGGCCTCGTCCGGGCCGGCGACCGCGACGGCGTCGGCCAGCGCCCCGAGGGCGGCGGACAGCGCGGCCTCGTGGCCCGGTTCGACCGTGAGCAGCGCGGCGACGCCACCGAGCAGTCCCGGCACCTCCGCCGCGCGGGCCAGCAGCGCCCCGGCCCCGTCGGCCCGCCGCAGACCGAGGCTGAGCGCCTCCTCGCGGGCCTTCCAGCTGGCCGCGTCCTTCTCCGCGGCCCGCTCCGCCTCGCTCAGCTCGCGCACCGCCCGGTTGGCCGCGTCGTGCGCGGCGACGGCCTCGGCGTGCGCGGCGTCCAGCCCGGCGTTGTCCCGGTCGGCCTCGCTGGACTCCGCGGCGACCGCGTCCAGCTCCGCCTGCGCGCGCTGCGCCCGGGCCTCGGCGTCGGCGTGCGCGGCGGCCAGCCGTTCGATCTCCTCGGCGGCGGCGGCCGTACGGGTGCGGGCGGCGTTCACCTGGCCGGTGAGGCGGGCCAGGCCCTCGCGGCGGTCGGCGATGGCCTTCACCGCGGTCACCAGCGCCCGCTCCGCGGCCGCCAGCTGCGCCTCCAGATCCTCGCGGCGCAGCACCGCCTCGGCCAGGTGCACCTGGTCGTCCTCCAGGGCGGCGCGCAGCTCGGCCTCCTGGGCCCGGACCCGCTCGGCCTCGGCGGCCAGCTGCTCGGGGTCCCGGCCGGGGCGCTCGTCCTCGCCGCTGGCGGTCAGGTGGCGCAGCCGCTGGCTGGCCAGCTGCTCGGTGCCGCGGAACCGCTCCTGGAGGGTGGACAGGCGGTACCAGGTGTCCTGCGCGGCCGCCAGCAGCGGCGCGTCGTGGGCCAGCGCGGCCTCCAGCTCGGCCAGCCGGCGCTGCACCGCGGCGTACTCGCGTTCCACCTGCTCACGGCGCTGCCGCAGCGCCGTCTCGTCGGCGATCTCCTTGTCCAGCGTGGCGCGCAGCGTGGCCAGGTCGTCGGCCAGCAGCCGCAGCCGGGCATCGCGCAGGTCGGCCTGGATGCCGGCGGCCCGGCGGGCCACCTCGGCCTGCCGGCCCAGCGGCTTGAGCTGGCGGCGCAGCTCCGCGGTGAGGTCGGTGAGCCGGTTCAGGTTGACCTGCATCGCGTCCAGCTTGCGCAGCGCCTTTTCCTTGCGCTTGCGGTGCTTCAGGACGCCGGCGGCCTCCTCGATGAACGCGCGGCGGTCCTCGGGCTTGGCGTGCAGCACCGAGTCGAGCTGGCCCTGCCCCACGATGACGTGCATCTCCCGGCCGATGCCCGAGTCGCTGAGCAGCTCCTGGATGTCCAGCAGCCGGCAGCCGCTGCCGTTGATCTCGTACTCGCTCTCGCCGGAGCGGAACATCCGGCGGGTGATCGAGACCTCGGTGTAGTCGATGGGCAACGCGCCGTCGGTGTTGTCGATGGTGAGGGTGACCTCGGCGCGCCCCAGCGGGGCGCGGCCGGCGGTGCCGGCGAAGATCACATCCTCCATCTTGCCGCCGCGCAGCGCCTTGGCGCCCTGCTCCCCCAGTACCCAGGCGATCGCGTCGACGACGTTGGACTTGCCCGAGCCGTTGGGACCCACCACGCAGGTGATGCCGGGCTCCAGCTTCAGCGTCGTCGCGGAGGCGAAGGACTTGAACCCCTTCACCGTCAGGCTCTTGAGGTGCACGGATCTCCGGATGGTCTGGTGGGCGTCGGCGGGCGGACGCGGCGCCGCGGGCGGGATCGCCCCCGGCAGGGTACCCCTGCCGACGCGGGACCACCCGCGTGGCACACCACGGACCAGCAGCTCGGCGCGGCGAAGCGGCGCCCCGGCGGGTGCCACCGGCGGCGGAGCGGCATCCGAGGCGTGCGACCGGCGGCGGGCCCGGCACCCCGGTGCGCGGGAGGCGGGCCCGGCCGGCGGGGAAAAGACTGCGCGCCGCCACGGATGTGTCGGCGCGCGATGGGAGTGGTGCGTATCAAGTTGTGGACAGTTACGGCGCCGCCGTCGGCGGCGCCCCCGCAGTTCAGGTCAGCGCCGGCTCGGGAAGCCGGAGCAGCTCCTCGGTCTCCGCGGCGGCCGCCGCGAGCCGGTCGTTCTCGGCGCGCAGCCGAGTGACCTCGAACTCCAGTGCCCGTACCCTGGCACGCAGTCTGGTGACCTCGTCGAGAACGCGCCGGTCTGGTGCGCTTCCGACGTGGCCATAGAGGGCCTTCGCCATATCGTCTCCTTGTAATGCGCTGCCGGATGGCCGGCCAACGCGCGCCCATTGTTCGCGACTGCCGTAACCGCGCACGCTGGCGGGCGGGCATGGTTGGGCGCGACTGGCGACTCTTCCATACTCCGTCTCCACAGGCGCGGAGTCAAGCCACGCCACCCGCCGGGCGGCCGGCGCGTCGGCCGCCCGGCGACGCCGCGGCCCACGCGGCCGCCGCCGGCCGCGGTCCCCGACCGGTCCCTGTCCGAGGCGTGTGCCACTCCTTAAGTCTCCCTTTCGCCGGTTGCCGCTGCCGCCGAACCGTGAATAGCGTGCATTACCGCTTGGTGTCCGTTTCCCCCGACGGCGGCACCGGTGCCCACCCCGACCGGCGTCCGTCGAGCCCGGGCCGCCCCGACCGACGGTCCACGGGCCCGTCGCCCACCGCCCGCCGTCGCCCACCCCTGGAGGCTGCACAGTGCACGGC
>DATMJT010000003.1:0-3510 GCA_035553735.1 Pilimelia sp. | reverse complement strand
ACGCCGTCTCCCCCCGCCTGATCTGGTTGAAGCTGCTGGTGCTCGCGGTGCGGACCCTGGTGCTGGGCGCGGCGCTGCTGGTCGCCTGGGTGATCAGCGGCTGGGACCCGCTGGTCCCGGTCGTCGTCGCCGTCGCGGTACTGGCCGTGGTCCGCGTCCCGCTGATCGTCCGGGCCGTGCGCGCCTGGGGGTACGCCGAGCGCGACCGCGACCTGCTGGTGCGGCACGGGCTGTGGACCCGGCGACTGTCCATCGTGCCGTACGCGCGGATGCAGTTCGTCGACGTCACCGCCGGGCCGCTGGAGCGCGTGTTCTCGCTGGCCACCGTCCAGCTGCACACCGCCGCGGCGGCCAGCGACGCCCGCGTGCCGGGGCTGGAGCCGGCGGAGGCGGCGCGGTTACGGGACCGGTTGACCTCGCTCGGCGAGGACCGGGCGGAGGGCCTGTGATGCCGCCGGCGGATCCGGGCCCGACCGGCCGACCCGGTGTCGCCGGTGTCCCCGGCGAGCACCCGGCCGGGCCACCAGGCTCGGCAAGCCCGGTCGATCCGGCCGGGCCACCAGGCTCGGCGAGCCCGGTGGGTCCGGCCGGCGCGCCGGTGCCCAGGCAGCGGCTGCACCCGCTGAGCCCGCTGCTGCACAGCGCCAAGGCGCTGGTCTTCATCGTGGCGGCGATCTCTTGGCAGGGCTTCGGCCAGCTCGGCCCGGTCGGCTGGGCGGGCGCGGTCGGTGTGCTGCTGCTCGGCGCCCTGGCGCTGTCGATCGTGAGCTGGTACGCCACGGGCTACCAGCTGGTCGGCCGGGAGCTGCGCATCTCCGAGGGAGTGCTGTGGCGGCGCACCCGCGCGATCCCGCTGGAGCGGCTGCAGGCCGTCGAGGTGGTCCGGCCGCCGCTGGCGCGGCTGACCGGGCTGGCCGAGTTGCGCCTGGAGGTGGTCGGCGGCGCGAAGACCGAGGCGCCGCTGGCCTACCTGTCCACCGACGACGCCCGGGCGCTGCGGGATCACCTGCTGGTGCTGGCCGGTCGACGGGCCGCGGGGGCGCCCGCGGGCGCTCCGGTCGGTGCGGCTGACCCGGTCGATACGGGCGGTCCGGTGTCCGCCGGCGCCGCGGCCGGCCAGGCGCCGCCCGACGGGGCGCCGGCGCCGCCGGCCCGGGACCCGGTCGCCACCGGCGCGGCGGGGTCCGGCCCGGCCGCGGCCACACCCGGCGCCGCGAACGACCGTCCCCTGCACGCGGTGGCCAACCGGGACCTGGTGGTCAGCCAGCTGCTGACCCCGCAGGTGTGGTCGGTGCCGTTCGCCCTGGTGCTGGTGCTGAGCCAGGCGGTGTTCCAGGCGCGGTTCACGTTCATCGGCGTGGCCAGCACCCTCACGGCCGCGGCCGGCGTGCTGCTGCAGCCCGCGCGGCGCATCCTCGACGACTGGAACTTCCGGGTGGCCCGCGACCCCTCCGGGCTGCGGCTGCGGCACGGGTTGCTGGAGACCCGCAGCCAGGTCGTCCCGGTCGACCGGGTACAGGCCGTGCAGATCACGTGGCCCCTGTTGTGGCGCGGCAGGCGGTGGCTGCGGGTGCGGCTGGACATCGCCGGGCTGGCCGGACCCGACGAGAACCGGCGCGAGTCCAGCCGGCTGCTGCCCGTGGGGGACCTGGCGACCGCCCGCCGGCTGCTGCCGGAGGTGCTGCCCGGCGTCGACCTGGTGGGCATGACGCTGGTCAATCCGCCGGTGCGGGCCCGCTGGCTGGCCCCGCTGGCCCAGCCCCGGATGGGCGTGGCCCTCGACGACCAGGTCGTGGCCGCGGGCGGGGGCGTGCTCACCCGGCACCTCACCCTGGTGCCGTACGCCCGGATCCAGAGCGTGCGGGTGGTCCAGGGCCGGTTGGCGCGCGCCCTGGGCCTGGCCACCGTGTACGCCGACACGGCCGGTGGGCTGGCGGCGGTGGGCGAGCACCGCGACCTCGCCGACGCCCGCCGGCTGGCCGCCGAGCTCAGCGTGCGGGCCCGGGCGGCCCGCTCCCGGTGACCCGGCCCGCCGGCCGCCGCGCCGCCAGCCGCCGCAGCGCCAGCCACCCGCCGACGACGGCGGCCGCGGTGACCAGCACGGCCCCCGGACCCTTCGTCAGCACCGCCACGCCCAGCCCGTCCGGGAAGACCAGCGCCGCGGCGCCCAGCGTCCCGGCCGCCAGCCACCGCCGGGGCCGGGCCGACGGCACCGCCGCGGCCAGCACCCCCAGCGGTGCCAGCAGGTACCAGGGGTAGACGACCGGGGCGAGCAGCGCCGCGGCCAGCACGCCCCAGCCGGCCGCCGCGACGGCGGTCGCCGGGGCGGCCGGTCGCCCGGCGGCCCGCCACCACAGCGCCGCCAGGGCGACCGCGAGTGCCACCAGGCCGGCGAGCCGGGCACCGGCCACGGCCGCGTCCACCGCCTGCGGGTACCCGGCGGCGCGCAGCGCGTACCCGATGCCCATGCCCACGCCGGTGGGCAGCGAGGTCCACTGCCGCAGCGCGCTGGTGCCGGTCAGCGCACCCACCCAGCCCAGGCCGAGGCCGGTGGCCAGGCTGAGCGCGGCGAAGGCGCCGGCCGCCGCCGCGAGCGCCGCGGCGCCGCGGCCCAGCCAGCCCGCCGGTGCGGGCCGCGCCCGTGCCGGTGCGTCCGGCGGGGCCGGGCCGGACGCGGCCCGGGGCGCGGCGCCCGCCACCAGCAGCATGAGGAAGGGCGCGGCGACCAGCGCGGTCACCTTCACCGCCGCGGCCAGCCCCAGCAGCGCGCCGCCGCCGATCGCCCGGGTCCACCAGCGACCACCGGGCCGCGCCTGCGGCGCAGCGAACCCCCGGGCGCGCCGCGGCGGCACCGCCCGCGGGTACGCCGCGGCGCACGCGGCCACCAGCAGCCCGGCCAGCAGGGCGTCGTGGTGGGCGCCGGACACCGCGTGCAGCAGCACCAGCGGCGTGACGACGCCGAGCCGGGCCGCGTCGGCCGGGCGCACCCCGCAGCGGCGGGCCAGCCGGGCGCCGGGCCACAGCACCAGGGCGACCCCGCCGAGCGCGGCCAGCCGCAGCAGGGCGACGGCGGCCAGCAGGTCGTCGCCGGGCAGCGCCCGGGCCGCGGCCACGGCCAGCCCGGAGACGCCGATGGCCAGCGGGCCGTACGGGCTGGGCGCGTCCCGCCACAGCGGCGGCACCTCGTCGGCCCAGGGGCAGGCCGCGGCGGACGGCCCGGCGCCGTAGGGGTCGCCGCCGTGCAGCCAGAGCCAGCCCTGGCAGGCGTACGCGTAGACGTCACGGCTGCCCAGCGGCGGTGCCGCCAGCGGCGGCAGCGCCCACAGCAGCCCGGTGCCGACCAGCCACCGCCACCCCGGCCGGGACGGGTCGCCGTCCGGGCCCGGCAGCCGGCCCAGCCACCACCAGGCCACCCCGAGGAGTACCAGGCCGAGCAGCCAGGCGGCCACCGCGGCGGCGTACCCGGGCGAGGCGGTCAGCCGCCCGTCCCGGAGCCCGCTGGTGCCCGCG
>DATMJT010000002.1:0-8581 GCA_035553735.1 Pilimelia sp. | reverse complement strand
GATCGGGGCGGACACCGGGCGGCCCTGGGCGGGGACGGTGGCGGGCGGCGCGGTGGGCGTCTGAGGGGCCACGGCCCGAGGCTAGCGGCCCGGGTGGCGCTCCGCCATGATCGAAAGTTGCGGTTACCGAAGGGTACGCTGTGTCGAGAACGACAGTTACTCGCCGAGACGCGTGACGTGCCTGCACCGAAGGGGCAGGATGGCGAAGAGACATGTCCCACACTTCAGACACGAGGAACGCCTGTGGCCACGGAACGCAAGCGCCCGGTGATCAGCGACGGCCTGCCGAGCCAGCTTCCGGACATCGACCCGGAGGAGACCGGCGAGTGGGTCGATTCGCTGGACGCCGTCATCGACGCCCGGGGGGCCAAGCGGGCCCGGTACGTGATGCTGCGCCTGCTGGAGCGCGCCCGGGAGCGCCAGGTTGGCGTGCCTCCGCTGACCACCACCGACTACATCAACACCATCCCGCCGGAGCGGGAGCCGTGGTTCCCCGGTGACGAGCACGTCGAGCGGCGGATCCGGGCCTACATCCGGTGGAACGCGGCCGTGCTGGTGCACCGGGCGCAGCGCCCGGAGATCGGCGTGGGCGGGCACATCTCGACGTACGCCTCCTCGGCCAGCCTCTACGAGGTCGGCTTCAACCACTTCTTCCGCGGCAAGGAGCACCCGGGCGGCGGGGACCACATCTTCTTCCAGGGCCACGCCTCCCCCGGCATGTACGCCCGGGCGTTCCTGGAGGGCCGGCTCGGCGAGGACCAGCTGGACGGCTTCCGACAGGAGCTGTCGCACCCCGGCGGCGGCCTGCCGTCGTACCCGCACCCCCGGCTCATGCCGGACTTCTGGGAGTTCCCCACGGTGTCCATGGGCCTGGGCGGCCTCAACGCGATCTACCAGGCGCGGTTCAACCGCTACCTGCACCACCGCGGCATCCGGGACACCTCCGACCAGCGGGTGTGGGCTTTCCTCGGCGACGGCGAGATGGACGAGCCGGAGACGCTCGGCGCGATCGGCCTGGCCGCCCGCGAGGAGCTGGACAACCTCACCTTCGTGGTGAACTGCAACCTGCAGCGCCTGGACGGGCCGGTGCGCGGCAACGGCAAGGTCATCCAGGAGCTGGAGTCGTTCTTCCGCGGTGCCGGCTGGAACGTGATCAAGGTGGTCTGGGGCCGGGAGTGGGACCCGCTGCTGGCCGCCGACACCGACGGCGCGCTGGTGCACCTGATGAACACCACCCCGGACGGGGACTACCAGACCTACAAGGCCGAGTCCGGGGCGTACGTGCGGGAGCACTTCTTCGGCCGCGACCCGCGCACCCGCAAGATGGTCGAACACCTGTCCGACGACGAGATCTGGAACCTCAAGCGCGGCGGCCACGACTACCGCAAGCTCTACGCGGCCTACCAGGCGGCGGTGAACCACACCGGCCAGCCGACGGTGATCCTGGCCAAGACCATCAAGGGCTGGACGCTGGGCTCCAGCTTCGAGGGCCGCAACGCCACCCACCAGATGAAGAAGCTGACCCTGGAGGACCTGAAGACCTTCCGGGACCGGCTCTACCTGGACGTGCCGGACTCCGCGCTGGAGGCCAACCCGTACCTGCCGCCGTACCTGCGCCTGCCCGACGGCTCCGACGAGCTGGAGTACCTGCGCGAGCGGCGGGCCGCGCTGGGCGGCTTCCTGCCGTCGCGGCGCACGTCCGCGCCCGCGCTGCGGATCCCGCCCGCGGAGCGGTTCGGCGACGTCAAGCGCGGGTCGGGCAAGCAGAAGGTGGCCACCACGATGGCCTTCGTCCGGCTGCTCAAGGACATCATGAAGGACAAGGAGTTCGGCCGGCGCTGGGTGCCGATCATCCCGGACGAGGCGCGCACCTTCGGCATGGACTCGCTGTTCCCCACCGCGAAGATCTACTCCCCGCACGGGCAGCTCTACACGCCGGTGGACCGCGAGCTGTTCCTGTCGTACAAGGAGGCCACCGCCGGGCAGATCCTGCACGAGGGCATCAACGAGGCCGGCTCGGTCGCCTCGTTCACCGCCGCCGGCACGGCGTACGCCACCCACGGCGAACCGATGATCCCGCTGTACATCTTCTACTCGATGTTCGGCTTCCAGCGCACCGGCGACGGGTTCTGGGCGGCCGCCGACCAGATGGCCCGCGGCTTCGTGCTGGGCGCCACGGCCGGACGCACGACGCTCAACGGCGAGGGCCTGCAGCACGAGGACGGGCACTCGCACCTGATCGCGGCGACCAACCCGGCCGTGGTGGCGTACGACCCGGCGTTCGCGTTCGAGCTGGCGCACATCGTCGAGGACGGCCTGCACCGCATGTACGGGGAGCAGCAGGAGAACATCTTCTACTACCTGACCGTCTACAACGAGCCGATCGTGCAGCCCGCCGAGCCGGCCGAGCTGGACGTGGACGGCCTGCTGCGCGGCATGTACCGCTACGCCCCGGCGCCGTCGACCGCCCCGGACGCGCCGCGGGCCCAGATCCTCGCCTCGGGCACCGGCGTGCAGTGGGCGCTGCGCGCCCAGCAGCTGCTGGCCCAGGACTGGGGGGTGGCCGCGGACGTCTGGTCGGTGACCTCCTGGACCGAGCTGCGCCGCGACGCGGTCCGGGTCGAGGAGCACAACCTGCTGCACCCGGGCGAGGCGCCCAAGGTGCCGTACGTGACCAGCCGGCTGGCCGACGCCCCCGGCCCGGTGGTGGCGGTCAGCGACTGGATGCGCGCGGTGCCCGACCTGATCTCCCGCTGGGTGCCGGGGGACTACACCTCGCTGGGCACCGACGGCTTCGGGCTGTCCGACACCCGGCACGCGCTGCGCCGGCACTTCCACGTCGACGCCGAGTCGGTCACCGTGGCCACGCTGCGCCAGCTCGCGCTGCGCCGCCAGGTGCCGGCCTCGGTGGCCGCCGAGGCGGCGCAGAAGTACGCGATCCACGACGTCGCCGCGGCCCCGGTCGGCGAGACCGGAGGCGACTCCTGACCGGCTCCGCGCCGCCGGTCGACGACGACCGACGGCGCGGAGCGACGTGGCAGGCGACTCGGCGGCCCGGGCATGGCGGATCACCGCCAGGCCCGGGCCGCCGCCGCTGTCGGCGTTCCCGACGACGTCCGGCGGCCTTACCGCCGGACGTCGGCGCGGGCCGCGGCCACCCGGAACCGAGCACCACGCAGACAAGCCAGGAGGCGATGAGCGCACAGGGGCCTCCCCGTTTCTGTGCCCGACGGGACCAGGGCAGCCAGGGGCGGATCGCCGCTGCCGCCCCGCGCCCCGGCGGCGCCGCTCGGCCGTACTCCACTGCTGTTATCCGGGCCGGTTAACAGCAGTGGAGTACGGCTCGGCGTCCGGTGCGGAGCCGACCAGCCCCGGTCGACCTGCCCGCCTGTCTTGCCTGCCGGCCTGCCCGCCTGTCTTGCCTGCCGGCCTGCCGGCCTGCCGGCCTGCCGGCCTGCCGGCGAGGATCCGGACAGCCCCTCGTTAGGCTGGTCCGCGTGACCGTACGCGTGCGTTTCGCCCCGTCCCCCACCGGCATGTTCCACGTCGGCGGCGCCCGCTCGGCGCTGCAGAACTGGATCTACGCCAGGCAGCACGGCGGCGTGTTCGTGCTGCGCATCGAGGACACCGACGCCGCGCGCAACCGCCCGGAGTGGACCGAGGGCATCCTCGACGCCCTGGACTGGATCGGCATCCGCCGCGGCAGCTACGAGGGCCCGTACTTCCAGTCGGCCAACGCCGACGCGCACCGGGCCGCCGCGCGGCGGCTGCGGGACGAGGGCCGCGCCTACTACTGCGACTGCACCCGGGAGGTCGTGCAGGCCCGCACCGGCTCGCAGTACCGCGGCTACGACGGCTTCTGCCGCGACCGCGGCCTGCCCGGCGGCGAGGGGCGGGCGCTGCGGTTCCGCACCCCGGACTCCGGCGAGACCCGGGTGGTGGACCTGATCCGCGGCGAGCCGACCTTCGACAACGCGCTGCTCGAGGATTTCGTTATCGCCCGTGGCGACGGCTCCGCGGTGTTCCTGCTGGCCAACGTCGTCGACGACCTCAGCATGGGCATCACCCACGTGATCCGGGCCGAGGAGCACCTGCCGAACACTCCGAAGCAGCAGCTGCTGTGGGAGGCGCTGGGCGCCCGGCCCCCGGTGTGGGCCCATGTCCCGGTGGTGGTCAACGAGAAGCGGCAGAAGCTGTCCAAGCGCCGCGACAAGGTGGCCCTGGAGGCGTACCGGGACGAGGGCTACCTGGCCGACGCCATGCGCAACTACCTGATGCTGCTGGGCTGGGCGCCGTCCGGGGACCGGGAGATCGTGCCGTGGTCGGTGATCGAGGAGGAGTTCCGGCTGGCGGAGGTCAACCCCTCCCCGGCGTTCTTCGACGAGAAAAAGCTGCGGGCCTTCAACGGCGAGTACATCCGGGCCCTGCCGGTCAAGGAGTTCGTGGCGGCCTGCGCGCCGTGGCTGACCGGCACGGTGACCATCCCGGCGCCGCCGTGGCCGGCGGAGGCGTTCGACGCCGCCGCGTTCGAGGCGGTCGCCCCACTGGCGCAGACCCGGATCGCGGTGCTGGGCGAGATCGTGCCGAACGTCGACTTCCTCTTCCTGGACGCGGCCCCGACCGATGAGGCGGCCTGGGCCAAGGCCATGAAGGAGGGCGCCGCCGAGCTGCTGGAGGCGGCCGCGGCCGCGTTTGAGGCGCTGCCGACCTGGGACGCCGAGTCGCTCAAGGCCGCACTGGAGGCGGTGGGCGCGCAGCGCGGCCTCAAGCTCGGCAAGGCGCAGGCGCCGGTCCGGGTCGCCGTGACCGGACGCGCGGTGGGCCTGCCGCTGTTCGAGTCGCTGGAGGTGCTCGGCCAGGCACGTACGCTCGCGCGCCTGCGCGCCGCACTGGACCGCCTCGGCCGCCCGTGACGGGCTAGCTGCCGGCGGCGGGCCCGGACCGGCGGCAGGCGTTCGGACCGGCGGCACGGTGGGGATCAGGTCCGACGGCGGGCCTCAGGGTCGGCGGCGGGGGTCAGGACCGGCGGCGGCGGCGCAGCAGGGCCACCGCGCCCGCGCCGAGCCCGAGCAGGGCGACGACCGGCCAGGCCACCCAGAGCCATGGGCCGGCTCCGCCGCCGTCGGACGCGGCCGGCGAGGGTTCGGGCGGCGCCGCGTCGGGGTCAGCGGTGGCCGCGGGGTCGGCGACGGGCGACGGCGTGGCGGGTGCCGGCGTGGCGCTGGCCGGGGCGGTTGTGGCGACCGCATCACCGGCCGCGGTGAACCGGATCCGCCCGGTGACGGGGTGTCCGTCGCCTGAGGGCACCCGGTAGCTGACCGTGTATCGCCCCGCCGGGCCGGGACGCAGCCGCACGGTCACGGTGTTGCGGCTGACCACCGGGGCGCCCTGGGTCACGGTGTCCCCACCGGGCCCGGTGACGGCGACCTCGGTGGCGCCCGGGTCCAGCCGGGAGAGGAACACCAGCCGTACCGTCGACGGCGGCCGGGCCACCGTCGCGCCGTTGCGCGGCTCGCTGGAGGTGAGCGTGTTGTGCGCCGCGGCGGGCGCCGCCGGCCCCGCTACCGCGAGCGGCGCGGCGACCAGCACCGCCAGCGCCAGTCGGCACACCCGGGCTCCCACAATCCGCCTCCCTCTATGTACCATTCCGCTACTCGACCGCCGCCGGACCGCGAACCGCCGCCGCGTGGGTAGTCGCTGCCGTCGGCGGGAGAGTTCCCGGCGACCGGCGCCTGCCACGTGCCGGCGGTCCACGAGGCGGCAGGCAACCAAACGGTCGGGTGCGGAGTCTTTGCAGTAGGCGGTCTCGCGGGGCCATCCATGGATACGGGGCGGGGAGGTCGCCATGGTCCGCAGCACGACCCGAGCGGCGATGCTGGTGGTGGCAGCGTCGGTCGCCGCGGGCGCGGCGCTGGCCGCCAGCCCGAGGGCCGCGGCCGCGGACCCGCCGGCTCCGCCCCACAGCGTGTCGGTGGCCGGCAGGGGCCTGGCGGAGCCGCTGGTCGTGCGGGCCGACGAGCAACCCGACCGCTACGCCGACCTGGTCCAGCAGGTGAGCTGGATCGCCGGCCTGCCCGGCCAGCCCGGGGCCGGGCGGGGCGGGAACCTCGGCCCCCGCTACACGATGGTGCTGTACGTGCGCGGCACGCCCCAGCAGGCGTACGACGTCTATCCGCTCGCGGCCGGCGGGCCGCGCGTCCGCCGGCCCACCGCACAGCCGAACCGCCGCAGGACCACCGAGGGCTGGTTCCTCGGCCCCCTGTCCATGGGGGACGCGCTGCGCGCCGCCGGAGTGCCGCTGCCGGCCGGTCAGGGCCCGGCCACCGTGGGGCTGGGCGGCTCCGGCGGCGGGAGGACCGAACCGGAGGACCTGGCGCTGGTGCCGCACCTGGACGCCCTGCTGGACGAGTGGCGGCGGATGCTGTTGCTGGACATCGGCGTGGTGCTGTTCATCGCGTCCGGCCTGGCCGGCGCGGCCTATCTTCGGCACGGCCGCCGCCCGGGCGCCGGCCGTGCCGAAGATAGGCCGCGCCGGTGGTGGGGGCGGGTCCAGTGTGCTGCCGCGACAACGACGCCGGTCGCCAGCAGCCAGCCCCCCAGCACATCCGACGGCCAGTGCACCAGCAGCACGACTCGGGTAGCGCCGATCCCCACGGCGTACCCGATCGCCGCGGCGACCGCCAGAGCGCGGCCGAGGCGGCCGAGCACGGGCCAGCCCAGCAGGACGCCGGCCAGCGCCAGCGCGGCGGCGTGGCTGGTGTGCCCGCTGGGGAAGCTGTTGCTGGTCACCACGGCGTGCCCGTCAACGGGCCGCGGATGGTGCACCAGCCAGTGCATCAGGCCCCACAGGGCCGGTACGGCCACCGTGACGACCGCGCAGAACGCGGCTGGCCGGCGGTGGCCGCGGACATGCAGCGTGGCCGTGGCGGCCAGGCCCAGCAGCGCGTAGGGCAGGGTGGCCGCCACGTCGGTCACCAGCCGCGCCGCGGTCACCAGGCGGGGCCGGGCGGTGCCCGCGGCACGTAGCGCCTCGCTGAACGCCGCGTCGGCCCGGTCCAGCGGGGGCCAGTCGCCCGCAACGAGCACCAGCAGCACGACGAAGGCGGCCAGGGCCGCCAGGGCGACCAGCGGCGGTGGACGGGCGGGCATCCGGGCATGATGCCACGGCCGGATCCCGGGTCGCCGGGCGGCGTGACAGGCTGGGGGCCATGTCAGCAGGCGGCGATCGACCCGGTGACCTGTCCGCCACCCTCGCCCGGATCGAGCGGGCGGCGGGTGGGTTGGCCAGCGCGAGCGTGGCGCGGATGGACGACACCCTGGCGTGGTTCCGGGACCTGCCCGCCGATCAGCGGTCGTGGGTGATGCTGGTGGCGCACGCGGGGGTGCGGTCGCTGGTGGAGTGGCTGCGCCGAGGGGGCACCGACTCGGACAGCCCGCAGGAGGTCTCCGACGAGGTGTTCGAGGCCGCGCCGCGGGCGCTGGCCCGGTCGATCAGCCTCCAGCAGACGGTCGCGCTCATCAAGGTGACGATCGACGTCGTCGAGGAGCAGGTGCCCCGGCTGGCGGCCGACGGCCAGGAGGCGGCGCTGCGCGAGGGTGTGCTGAAGTTCTCCCGGGAGATCGCGTTCTCCGCCGCCCGCGTCTACGCCCGGGCCGCGGAGAACCGGGGCGCGTGGGACGCCCGGCTGCAGGCCATGCTCGTCGACGCGTTGCTGCGCGGGGACTCCTCCGACGTGCTGGCCAGCCGCGCCGCCGCCCTCGGCTGGGCGGACGCCCCACCGGTCGCCGTGGCGGTCGGTCGTTCACCGGGCGGCGAGGTGGCCGCGGTGCTGCACACCGTCTACCGGGCGGCCCGCCGGATCGGGGTCGAGATCGTGGGCGGGGTGCACGGCGACCGGCTCGTCGTGGTCCTCGGCGGGGCGTCGGACCCGCTCGGCGCGACCGAGAAACTGCTCTCCGGCTTCGGCGACGGCCCGGTCGTGGTGGGACCGGCCGTGCCGTCGCTGGACGAGGCGACCGAGTCCGCGCGGGCGGCGCTGGCCGGGTTCCGGGCCGCGCCGGCGTGGCCGGCGGCGCCGCGGCCGGTCGCGGCGGACGACCTGCTGCCGGAGCGGGCGCTCGCCGGTGACGGCGAGGCGCGCCGGGTGTTGCGGCACATCGCGTACGGGGCGCTGGCCCGGGCCGCCGGCGAGCTGCTGGAGACGCTGGACGCGTTCTTCGCGGCGGGCGGCGTGCTGGAGAGCGCCGCGCGGGCGCTGTACGTGCACCCGAACACCGTGCGGTACCGGCTCAAGCGGGTGGCGGAGGTGACCGGTCTGTCACCGCTGAATCCGCGGGACGCCTTCGCCCTGCGGGTGGCGCTCACCGTCGGGCGGCTGGACCCGCCGCCACCCGTCGCCCCGCCGCACCCCCGCGCCGAGTAGCGTCGCCCCGCGCGGCACGGCAACGCGGGCACGGCGCCCACCGGGACGCGGCAACACCGAGCGCCCACCGGGACGCGGCAACACCGCCGGCACCCACCGGGACGCGGCAACACCGAGCGCCAACCGGGACGCGGCAGCGCGGGCGGGCGTCCGCGGGA
>DATMJT010000001.1:0-2953 GCA_035553735.1 Pilimelia sp. | reverse complement strand
GCAGCTCGGCGAAGGCCGCCTCGCCGATCGTGCCGCGCCCCACGTTCTCGTGCCGGTCCCGCAGCGATCCGCAGGCGTCCTTGGAGTCGTTGGCGTGCACCAGCGCCAGCCGGTCCGGCCCGACCGCGGCCAGCAGGGCGTCCAGGGTGGCGGACATGCCACCGGCGACGGCCAGGTCGTGCCCGGCGGCCCAGGCGTGGCAGGTGTCGAAGCACACCCCGAGCCCGGGGTGCCGGTCCACCGCGTCCAGGTACGGGCCCAGGTCCTCGACCCGGGCGGCCAGCGAGCGGCCGCCGCCCGCGCTGGGCTCCACCAGCAGCCGCGGCCAGCCGGCGGCCGCCGCCCGGTCCAGCAGCGGCAGCAGCGCCTCGCGCACCTGGTGCAGCGCCCGGTCGGCGCGCGCCGGGTCCACGGCGCTGCCGGCGTGGAACACCACGCCGGCGGCGCCGATCGCCGCGCCGCGCTCGAGGGCGTGTGCCAGGGTGGCCGCGGAGTGCGCCACCGTCGCGGCGGACGGCGAGCCGAGGTTGACCAGCAGGCAGGCGTGGACGAACACCGACACCTCGCGCGTGGCGCAGCCGGCCCGGAACGCCGCGTCCTGCGCCGGGTCGCCGGCCGACCGGGCCCAGCCGCGCGGGTTGGACACGTACACCTGGGTGACCTCGGCGCCGGTCGCGTCCAGGTAGGGCAGCGCCCGGGACAGCCCGCCGGCCACCGGCGTGTGCGCCCCGACGGGCCGGGTCACGCCCATCACAGGCACCCGATGGCGACCTCGGTGCCGGGCGGCACCTGGGAGTTCTCGCCCGGGTTCTGGTAGCGCACGATGCCGTTGGGGTTGAAGTCCACCCGGACCTTCAGCTGCGCGCCCTCCAGCACCTGCTTGGCCTGCGGGCAGGGCAGCTCCAGCACCCGGGGAACCACCACCGCGGGCGGGCCCTTGCTGACCTTGAGCCGGATCTCGGCGCCCTGCTCCACCCCGGAGCCGTCCGCCGGGTCCTGGTCGATCACCTCGCCCTGCGGCTTGTCGCTGTCCTTGTACTCCTCGAAGACGGTCAGGCCGAGCTGCTCCAGTGCGGTCCGGGCCTCGGCGATGTTCTTGCCGGTCACCCGCGGCACGGTGATCGGGGCGCGGCCCTTGCTGACCGTGACGGTGACCGTGGTACCGGGCTTGACCTGGGTGCCGACCGCCGGGTCGACGGCCATCACCACGCCGACCGGGACGTTGTCGTCGTAGCGGTCCGGGCCCTTCTTCACCACCAGCCGCTTCGCCGCGAGGTCGGCCTCGGCCCGCTCGTACGCCCGGCCCAGCACGTCGGGCACCGGGTAGCGCTCCGGCCCCCGGGAGAGCACCAGGGTGATCTGCCCGCCCTTGACGATGCGGCCCCGGCCCGGCGGGTCCTGCCCCAGCACCACGTCGCGCTCGACGTCCTCGCTGAACCGGGGCTCGCCGTAGACCACGGTGAAGCCGGCCTGCGCCGCCCGCGCCTCCGCGTTGGCCCGGTCCAGGTTGACCAGCTCCGGCGCGACGGTGTAGCGGCCGAACCCGAACCACCAGCCGCCGGCGACGACCAGCAGCGCGAGGACCACCGTGGCGGCGGTCAGCGCGGTGCGCGCCCGCGGGGTGCCGGCCACCCGGCCGACGAGCCCGTGCCACCGGGCCGCCGCGGCGCCCAGCGCCCCGCCGCGCCCGGGGCGGCGGCCCCCGCCCCGGTACGCCCGGCCGGGCCCGTCGGGCGCCGCACCACCGGCGGAGTGACCCGGCTGTCCGGCGGGCAGCCGCGCCCAGGCCGGGCGCACCGCGGACACCACCATGGTCCGGTCCGCGCCGGCGTGGACGGCCGGGACGCTGCCCAGGTCGTCCCGGACCGCCTGGACCTGGGCCAGCAGCGCGCCGGCGTCCGTGGGCCGGGCACCGGGATCCCGGCGGGTGGCGTGCGCGACCAGGGCGTCCAGCGCGGGAGGCAGGTCGGGGAGGTACCGCGACGGCGGCGGCACGTCCTGGTCGACGTGCTGCCAGGCGACGTCCACGGCCGAGGCGCCGTCGTACGGCACCCGGCCGGTGAGCATCTCGAACAGCACGATGCCGGCCGAGTAGACGTCCGTGCGGGGGTCGGCGTGCCCGTCGGTGACCAGCTCCGGGGCCACGTAGGCGACCGTGGCCATGAGCTGTCCGCCGGCCACCTCCTCGGCGCACGCCTCGACGGCGCGGGCCAGCCCGAAGTCGGCGACCTTGACGACGCTGTCCAGCAGGTCGGCGGTGCCGCCGCTGGGCGCCTCGGCGATCAGCACGTTCTCCGGCTTGACGTCCCGGTGCACCAGCCCGGCGCGGTGTGCCGTGGCGATGGCCGCCAGCATCTGCTCCAGGATGGCCAGCGCCTCCGGCGGGCTCAACCGGCGTCGCTGGGCCAGGATGTCGCGCAGGGTGCGGCCGCGGACGTACTCCATCACCAGGTACGGCAGGCCGGCGTGGTTGCCCTGGTCGTAGACGGCCACCACGTTGGGGTGGGTCAGCCGGGCGATGGTCTTCGCCTCGTCGGTGAACCGGTCGACGAAGTGCGCCTGCCCGAGCTGCGACGGGTGGATGATCTTCAGTGCGACGGTGCGCTCCAGCCGCTCGTCCACCGCGCTGTACACCGTCGCCATGCCGCCCCGGGCGACCCGGCCGCGGACCCGGTACCGTCCGTCGATCAGGCTGCCCAGGAGCGGATCGGCGACCTGAGTGTCCATGGGCAGGCAGTCTAGGGCTCCCTCGGCGCGGTGCCGACCAGGATGCCACCGAGGTCCGCCCCCGGTGTCGGCCGCGCGCGACCCGGCCGGGGACCGGTAGGGCCCGGCCGGCGCCTCGCCGGCCGGGCCCCGTGCTCACTGCCCCCGGCCGGGCCCCGTGCTCACTCGCCCCGGTCGGCGCGCGGCGGCTCGCCGCTGCGGCTGGGCTCGGGCGTCGGGTAGGCGC